>NZ_JBFAZH010000049.1:0-15470 GCF_040681735.1 Actinoplanes sp. NPDC051633
TGAGCCCCCAGTGGCAGCACAATGGCACGGCCCTTCAGGGCCGTGCCATCGATCGATCAGCGAATCAGTAGGTGCTGCGTGCCGGCCGCGGCGGGCTGAACCGGCGGTCGCCGTTGCCGCTGCCGCGACGCTCGTTGCTGCTGCGGAAGTTGCCGGTGCGCTCGCTGTTGCGGCTCTTGAAGGAGTCGCCACGCTCGCGGTCGCCGCGGTATGCGCCGCGCGGACGGTCACCGAACCGCTTCGGCCCACGGTCGGAGCGCTCGCGACGCGGCTCCGGCTCCTCCACCACCGGGACGCCGCTGGGCTCCCGGGCGCCGGTGACCTCGGCCAGCTTCTCGTCGCCGAGCCGCACCCGGACCTCCGCCGGCGCAACGCCCGCCTTGGCCATCATCGAGATCGTGCTGCGACGCTGCTTCGGCAGCACCAGGGTGACCACGGCGCCGGACTCGCCGGCCCGGGCGGTGCGACCCGCGCGGTGCAGGTAGTCCTTCGGGTCCTTCGGCGGGTCCACGTGCACCACCAGCGAGATGCCGTCGACGTGGATGCCACGGGCCGCGACGTCGGTGGCGACCAGCACGTTGGTGCGGCCGTCCTTGAAGTCGGCCAGCGTCTTGGTCCGTACCCGCTGGGTCTTGCCGCCGTGCAGCGCACCCGCCCGCACGCCGACCGCACGCAGCTGGTCCTGCAGACGGTCGACGCCCATCTGGGTGCGGGCGAAGACGATCGTCTTGCCCGCCCGGTTGGCGATCGCCGCCGTGATCGGGAACTTGTCGTGCGGCGGGATCAGCAGCAGGTGGTGATCCATCGTGGACACGCTCGCCTCGGACGGGTCCGTCGAGTGCGTCACCGGGTCGTGCATGAAGCGCTTGACCAGCGCGTCGACGTCGCCGTCCAGCGTCGCCGAGAAGAGCAGGCGCTGTGCGTTGGCCGGCGTCTTGGCCAGCAGCTCGGTGACCTCGGGCAGGAAGCCCATGTCGGCCATCTGGTCGGCCTCGTCGAGCACCGACACCTCGATCTGGTCGAGCTTGCAGGCGCCACGCTCGATCAGGTCGGCGAGCCGGCCCGGCGTGGCGACCATCACCTCGACGCCGCGGCGCAGCGCGTCCATCTGCCGGTCGTAGGGGACACCCCCGACCGCGGTCTTGAGGAAGACGCCGACCGAGCGGCCGAGCGGCATGAGCGCGTCGGCGACCTGCATGGCGAGCTCACGGGTCGGCACCAGGATCAGAGCCTTGGGGTGGTGCGGCAGGGCGCGGCCGCCCTGGGCGACGCGGGTCAGCAGCGGCAGGCCGAAGGCCAGCGTCTTGCCGGAACCGGTCTGCCCGCGGCCGAGCACGTCACGGCCGGCCAGCGCGTCGGGGATGGTGGCGGCCTGGATCTCGAACGGGGTGGTGATGCCCTCGCGGGTCAGCACCCGCACGAGCTCCGGCGAGAGGCCGAGGTCGGCGAAGGTCGGCAGCGCCGCGACGGGCGCACTGTCCACCGTGGTGGCCGCAGCGGCGTCGGTGGATCCGGTGATCTCGTCGGCCGCGGTGACAGCGGCCGGGGAAGCATTGGCAGCGACCGGGGAATCGGTGCCGGGGGAAGAATCGAAGACGGAGGGAAACGTGCTGGGATCGGCGAAAATGGTCAAGAGAACCTCTCTACGGGGGCGCATGCTCGCGTATGGCCCGCCGTGGGTCCTGCAAGAACGCCCGTGGCGTGCACCGGGGGGCAACGCCGCGTCAATTACTGCATCAGTGTACGGGTCAACAATGTCGATGTAGCCCGCATTCCATCCCGGTAGTGGGCAGCCTCACCACCCAACAACCGCGCCAGCTTAGGGGGTTGCCGCGGACGGCGGCAAATCAGTCCTTGCCGAAGACCCCGTTGAGCATGTCGCTGAACCCCGAGCCGACGGTGAACAGGAACAGCAGACTGATCCCCACCAGAACCAGCAGCACCACCAGCATCGCGATGGCCACCTTGGTGTTGCTGCGCCGGTTGGTGTCGACCCCGCGGTCCCACCCCTGGGACAGGATGTGGCCGGTCAGCGAGCCGGAGTTGTCGATCGCGTTCATGGTCACCGGCATGGTCATGTCGATCGGGGACTCGTTGCCGTAGACGGTGCCCTCCATGCGCTGCTGCGGCACGGCGTGGGTCTCGGCGGCCGGCGGTGGCGCCTGCTGGTCCCGTCCGAACGGCCGGGCCGGAACGTCCGGAGCGCCGACCCCGTACGTGGAGGCGGAACTGGGCCGGTTCCACCCCGGGGAGTGCGCGGGCGACCCGCCCTGCGGCGCGGCCGGCGGCGGAAACGCCGGCGCGCCATTCGTCTGCGGCGGAGCCCAGGCCGCGCTCCCGCCGACCGGGGCGCCGCTGGTCGGCGGCGGGGCCCAAGCCGGGCTTCCACCGCCCGGGACGCCGCTGGTCGGCGGCGGGGCGTAGGCCGGAGCGCCGCTGGTCGGCGGCGGTGAATATGCCGGGACGCTCGCCGGCGGAGTCGTGTACGCCGGCAGGCCCGTCGGCCGGGACCCGAAGGTGGGCGGCGGCGGAACGATCGGCTGCGGCGGACCCGGCACAGGGCTGGGACTGGGGCCGGGCGGCACGGGGCTGGGGCCGGGACCCGGCGGGATCGGGCTCGGGCCGGGGCCGGGCGGCACCGGACTGGGGCCGGGACCCGGCGGCACGGGGCTGGGACCGGGGCCGGGCGGGGTCGGCGACGGGAACGGATCAGGAGAGGGGTTGGGCGCCGGGTTGGGCGCCGGCGGGAACGGGCTCGGCATCGGGCCGGGCGGCGGCTCCACCGGCCGCTCCGGCTCGAACGGTTTGAACGGCTCGGGCCGGGAGGGCTCCGCCGGGCGCGGGACCGGACCCGGAGCGGGCTCGCCGGGCTCGGGCTCGCCGGGCTCCGGCCGGCCCGGTTCTGGCTGGCCCGGTTCTGGCTGGCCCGGTTCTGGCTGGCCCGGCTCGAGACGGCCCGGCTCGGGACGGCCCGGCTCGGGCTCGCGGTCCGGCCTGGCGGGCTCCGGCTGCTCCGGGTCGGGTCGCGGCTCCGGCTCGGGCGTCGTCTCGGCCCGGCCACCGTAGATCTTGGACGGGCCGGACGGCCACGTAGCGGCGCGGACCAGGGCGGGGTCGGGAGTCAGCGCACCGGGCACCGAGGCGCGCGCGGCGTTGGCGCCGGGCATCGCCGAGATCGGCCGCGTGGCGCCGCCGACGGAGTCGGGCATCCGCGTCGGGAGGCCGGGCACGGTCGCGCGGCCGGCCGACTGGCTGGGCGGTGCGGAGGAGGGTTCGGACGGCTCGGCGTTGCCCCACAGCGCGCCGGGTGCGGGCGGCGGCGGCAGCTCGTACCCGTTGTCCTCGCTGTCGCCCGGCTTCCCCGCAGCGCGCGGCGCGTTGCCGACGCTGTCCGGCGGAGCCTGCTGCTCGTCCATGGGGTCCTCCCGACCGCCGCGGGCCGACGTGGTGGATACGTCGGACGCTGTCTTTACGGTGCCACATCGGCGCGCGTGCGCGCACCCGGCGTCGGCCAGGTTAGCGATGAGAGTCAAACGTCCGGATTACTCCGGATTTGCCCCGGCGCTTTGGGACGCTTCCTTCGACTGACCAGCCGATTGGGACTGCGCATCGCTGGGTGACTGGGAGTTTTCACCAGGGCTCTGGCTGTCGCCACCGCTCGGCGGGTTCGAGCCGCCGCCGGACGGCGGATTGGAGCCTCCACCGGTCGGCGGATCAGAGGTCTTGCTCGGTTCCGGAGAGGTGCTGCTGGGCGGGGTCGACGGCGAAGTCGGGTTCGACGGGGAGCCGGAGCCACCACCGGGCGGCTTGGTCGTCTTGGTCGGATCCGGATCCGGCGAGGTCGGCGGCTTGCTGGTCTTCGTCGGTTTCGGCGTCGCGCTCGGGGAGGCCGGGTTCGGCTCCTTGGGCGGCAGGTCGTTCAGGTCGGGCGAGTTGGTCGGGTGGTCCACCGACCCCCAGATCCGGGTCGCGCCGAAGAGCCGGCTCCACCGCACCGGGGTGAGCCGCACGTTGAGCCCGGTGCGCGGCGCCTCGACCATCATTCCCTTGCCGGCGTACATCGCCACGTGGTGGATGCCGGTCCAGCTGTTGGTCGAGCTGAAGAACAGCAGGTCACCGGGGACCAGCGAATAGCGGTCCACCAGGTTCTGGCTGGTCTGCTTGTACTGGTCGCGGGAGACGCGGTTGAGCGGGAAGTGGCCGGACGCGCGGGTGTACGAATACTGCATCAGGCCTGAGCAGTCGAACCGGTCCGGGCCCTCCTCGGACCAGACGTACGGGTCGCCGATCTGAGCGAGTGCGATCTTGAGAGCCCCGATGGCGTTCGGGTGGGCGCCGCGGCCCTGGTCGGTGCCGTCCAGGTAGCGCTCGCCGAGCCGGCGGTCCTCGGCACTCTGCGCCGCCTCGGCCGCCGACAGCTCGTCGGCGTGCTTCTTCTCGTCTTTCTGCAGCGCCGTCTGCTTCTTGGTGATCTGCGCGTTCAGCGCGTCGTACTGCCGCGACAGGTCGGTGGCGCTGGTGGTCGCGGTGGCCTGCTCGGCCTGCGCCGCGGCCAGCGAAGCCCGGACCAGGGCGAGCTGGCGATCGGCCGCCTCACGGGTCGCGGTGTCGCCGCGCTGCATGCGGGACAGGCTGTCGAGGTCGGCCAGGCCCGAGCCGAACGTGCCGGGCGGCAGGGCGGCCTGATCACGAAGGGCGGCGGCGGCAGCGGCCTCGGCGTCATGCTGGGCGGTCAGCAACGCGACCTGGGCGTCGGTCACCTTCTGGTTCGCGGTGGCCGTCTGCTGCCGGGCGAGGTCGCGATCCTGGCCGAGCTTGATCAGCTTGTCACCGAGGGCGGCGATCTCGTTGCGCTGTTTCTCGATCTTCTGCAGCAGCGGCGTCATCACGACGCCGGGCAGCGGGGTGGCCGGCGTGGTCGTCAGCCCACCCGTACCCGCCTGACCCGGTGTCTGACCCGGCTGCTGGCCCGGCATCAGCAGCGTGCCGAGCGGCACGGGCCGCGAGCCGTTGTCGGGGACCGCCGGCGCGACCGGGACGGCCGGGACGGCCGGAACGTTCGGCGCGGCCGCGGCGGGCAGGGGATGGAAGAGGAGGCCGACCGCCGCGAACGTGGCAGCCGAGTAGGCCAGCGGGCGCCACCACGGGCGTGCCCATCTGTCCCGACCTGCCACTCTGCGTCCCATCTTCGCTCCGCCCCAGACTGGAGTATGGACCCGTGCCCCCGTCGCCGTCCCATTCCCCATATAGGTCATACCCCACCGAGTGCATCGCTGTCGATTGATCGCGGGTGAGAGGACCCTGTGAATCCCACATCTGTCATGGTGACGTACGACGCCCCGGGCTGTCTGGTTCAAGTTTCCGTCATTGGCCGGACGTACGCTCGGATGGTCGGGCGACGGAAGGGGTACAGATGGACGCCGGACTCAAGCGCGAGCTGGAGCAGAAGGTCTATGCGGGTGAGCGGCTGACCCGCGCCGACGGCGAGGCGTTGTACGCCACCGATGACCTGGCCTGGCTCGGCCGGCTGGCCCATCACAAGCGCACCGAGATGAACGGTGACCGGGTGATGTTCAACGTCAACCGCCACCTCAACCTGACCAACGTCTGCTCGGCGAGCTGCGCGTACTGCTCTTTCCAGCGCAAGCCGGGGGAGAAGGCCGCGTACACGATGCGGATCGACGAGGCGGTACGCAAGGCCAAGGAGATGGAGGATGAGCAGCTCACCGAGCTGCACATCGTCAACGGCCTGCACCCCACGCTGCCGTGGCGCTACTACCCCAAGGTGCTGCGCGAGCTGAAGGCGGCGCTGCCGGACGTCAAGCTCAAGTGCTTCACCGCGACCGAGGTGCAGTGGTTCGAGAAGATCAGCGGGCTGCCCGCCGACGAGATCCTCGACGAGCTGATGGACGCCGGGCTCGAGTCGCTGACCGGCGGCGGCGCCGAGATCTTCGACTGGGAGGTCCGGCAGCACATCGTCGACCACAACTGCCACTGGGAGGACTGGTCGCGCATCCACCGCCTGGCGCACAGCAAGGGCATGAAGACGCCGGCCACGATGCTCTACGGCCACATCGAGGAGCCGCGCCACCGGGTCGACCACGTGATGCGGCTGCGTGAGCTGCAGGACGAGACGGGTGGCTTCGCGGTCTTCATCCCGTTGCGCTACCAGCACGACTTCGTCGACTCGCAGGATGGCGTGGTGCGCAACCGGATCCAGTCCCGCACCACGATGGCGGCGCCGGCCGAGTCGCTCAAGACCTTCGCGGTGTCCCGGCTGATGTTCGACAACGTGCCGCACCTGAAGAACTTCTGGGTCATGCACGGCCTGTCGGTGGCCCAGCTGTCGCTGAACTTCGGCGTCGACGACCTCGACGGCTCGGTGGTGGAATACAAGATCACCCACGACGCCGACTCCTACGGCACGCCGGCCACCATGCACCGGGAGGACCTGCTCAACCTGATCTGGGACGCGGGCTTCCAGCCGGTGGAGCGCAACACCCGCTACGAGGTGGTCCGCGAGTACGACAAGCCGACCTCGCTGGCCGAGCGTCGCAGCGAGCCGCAGAAGGTCTGGGCGTAGGCTCTTTGTCGTCATGACCGAGACCAGGAGTGAGCGGCGTCCGCGCCGCGGGCCCGACGGCCGGCTGGCCACCTTCCCGGATCTGGCCGGGGTGGCGCTGGCCGGGCTGGTCTGCGGCTTCGTGGTGCTGCTCGTCTTCGAGGGCGTGATGTCGCTGCTGCGGCTGTCCGAGTTCGGCGACGCCAGCGGCTGGATCGCGCTGGTCCTGCCGGTGTGGCTGTTCACCGAGGAGTTCCGGGCGGCCGGCTGGGGCGCGGGCCGGATCATCGTGGCGATCCTCGGCGCCGGCTTCGGTGTGGCGATCGGCATGACCCTCGCCGGTCTCAGCGCCGGTCCGTTCCCGCCGCTGGTCAGCGGCGCGATCGGCGCTCTCGGACTGACCGTGGTCTACAGCGCGGTCTGGTTCTACGGTCTGCGGTGGCTGAGCCATCGCATCGGTGGATAGATCCGGAGATTGCCGTGCCCCCATCCGTCAAATACACCCTCGGACGTCTCGGACTGTTCCTGCTCTTCCTGGTGCTGCTCCTGCCGGTGCCGCTGAACTTCCTGGTCAAAGTCATGATCGCGTTCGTGCTGTCGGCGATCGCGTCGTTCTTCGTGCTGACCAAGTGGCGCGACGAGATGGCCGAGCGGCTCGGCGAGACGGCGGCGAAGCGCAAGGCCGAGAAGGAGCGTCTGCGGGCCGCGCTGGCCGGGGACGAGTCGGCCGCCGCGGTCGGCGACCGAGTTGACCGCGTCGACCAGGCCGATCCCGGCAAGGGATAACGCGCGGTTAGGGGGCTAGTCGGCATGGCCCCCGGATATTGCCAACGGTCTATGCCGGGTGGTGAGGTGACGGAAACCCCTTCCCCCGGAGGTCGTTCATGAGACGACGAATCACCGTGACGCTGTCCGCCGCCGTCCTGGCCGCCGCCGTCGTGTCCGGCGCCGCCCTGGCCGCGGCCGCCCCGGCCGGCGCGGAGCCCGGCCCCGAGGCCTCCGCGCAGTACGAGGTCTTCGACGTGCGCACCTCGGCGCAGCGCAGCCTGGTGGCCCGCACCGGCGCCGCGATCGACGGCGCCGAGCACGCCGTCGTCACCGTCACCGCGACCAGTGCCGAGGTCAAGTCGATCCGCGCGCTGGGCTTCAAGGTGGAGCGAGTCCCCGACTCGCTGCCGCAGGGCGCGATCGGGACCCTGGACTTCCCGTCCCGCGACGCCGCTTTCCACAACTACAGCGAGCAGATCGCCGAGGTGAACCGCGTGGTGGCGGCGTACCCGGCGATCGCCAAGAAGCAGACCATCGGGACGTCCTACGAGGGACGTGCCATCGTCGCGGTGAAGATCTCCGACAATGTGGCCACCGACGAGAGCGAGCCCGAGGTCCTCTACGACGCGCAGCACCACGCGCGCGAGCACCTCACCGCCGAGATGACCCTCTACCTGCTCAACGAGTTCACCTCGAAGTACGCGACCGACTCCCGCGTCCGGTCCACCGTGGACTCACGCGAGATCTGGATCATCCCCGCGGTGAATCCGGACGGCTCCGAGTACGACATCGCCACCGGCAGCTACCGCTCGTGGCGCAAGAACCGGCAGCCCAACGGCTCGTCCCGCAACGTCGGCACCGACCTGAACCGCAACTATGGCTACAGGTGGGGCTGCTGCGGTGGCTCGTCGGGCAACACCGGCTCCGACACCTACCGCGGCACCGCGGCCTTCTCCGCGCCGGAGACCCGGGTGGTGCGGGACTTCGTGAACAGCCGCGTCGTCGGCGGGGTGCAGCAGATCAAGGCGGCGATGGACTTCCACACGTACTCGGAACTGGTCCTCTGGCCCTTCGGGCACACGACCGCGAACACCACGACGGGCATGAACGCGGACCAGAACAACACGTTCGCGACGCTGGGCCGTTCGATGGCCGCGACGAACAACTACACCCCGGAGCAGTCGAGCGATCTCTACATCACCGACGGCGACCTGCTCGACTGGCTGTGGGGCACGCACAAGATCTTCGCCTACACCTTCGAGATGTATCCGCGGTCGTCCTCGGGCGGCGGGTTCTATCCGCCGGCCAGCGTCATCGCGCGGGAGACCAGCCGCAACCGGACCGCGGCGCTGCTGCTCGCCGAGGCGGCCGACTGCCCGTACAAGGTCATCGGCAAGGAATCCACGTACTGCTGATTCATCGCTTGCGTTGCAAAGCTACCTGTCGTAGCTTTAGGGCTATGACAGGTAGTTTTCATGCCTAGGGCAGGACTTTCCCGCGCCGCCGTCGTCGACGTCGCGCTGGCGCTCGTGGACGAGAAGGGCGTCGAGGCGCTCAGCCTGGCCGCCGTCGCCGACCGGGCCGGGGTGGCCGCGCCGTCGCTCTACAAGCACGTGGGCAGCCTCGCCGACCTTCGTGAGCTGATGGCCGAGCAGGTGATCAAACAGGTCACCACGTTGTTCGCCGGCGAGGTGATGGGCCGCAGCGGCGACGAGGCCGTCGCCGCGTTGCTGCGGGCCTACCGGGCGTACGTGCTGGCGAACCCCGGACGATATGCGCTCGCCCCGCTCGACCCGCTGCGCGGCTCCCCTCAGCTGGCGCGAGCGGCCGGCGACCTGCTGGACGTGTTCATCGCGGTGGTGCGCGGCTACGGGCTGACCGAGTCGGCGGCCACGCACGCGATCCGGCGGATGCGGGCCGCGGCGCACGGCTTCGCAAGCCTCGAGGCCGGCGGCGGCTTCGGCCAGCCCGAGGACGTCGACGAGTCGTACGAGATGCTCGTCGACATGGTCCTGCGGAGCCTGCGATGAGCGGGGTGATCGCATTGGCCTTCGCCGGGGTGATGTTCCTGCTCTACCCGGCGGTGCGGCCGTGGAACGACGAGACGACCCAGGCGGGCGCGCAGGCGTCGATGGGCTCGGACGCGTGGGTGGCATCGCACTTCTTCGCGATGCTCGGCTTCATCGCGGTGCCGCTGGCTCTGCTCGCCCTGCGCCGGGTGGTGCCGGGCAGGCTGACCACGGCGGCGCTCCTGACCGGCTGGATCGGCGCGGGCCTGACGCTGCCGTACTACGGCGCGGAGGACTTCGGCCTGCACGGCGCGGCGCTGTCCTCCACTGCGGACCTGGTCGCCCTGGCCGACGACGTCCGGTACGGCCCGGTGGCGGCGACGACCTTCGCGGCCGGCCTGGCGTTGCTGGCGGCGAGCGGAGTTCTCACAGCGGTGGCGGTGTGGCGCTCAGGCGTGCTGCCGCGCTGGGCGGGCGTGCTCTTCGGTGTGGGCCTCGCCCTGTTCATCCCGCAGTTCTACCTGGGGCCCGCGGCCCGCATCGCGCACGGGGTCCTCCTGGCCGTCGGCTGCTGGCTGCTGGCGACAACCTGGTGGCGCTCTCTACAGGTGTCGGCGAGCCTCGGCCGCGAATCGCGGCAGTCCGGTCCGGTCGAGCAACGCCAATAGACCGGGCACGGTCTTCGGCTCACGCCGGTGCGCGGCGGCTTGGGCGATCAGCGCACGTACGGTCCGGGCGGGGTAGAGGTCGAGCTGGTCGAGGAGGAAATCGTCGGGATGCACAGCCTCCACGTCGAAGGGTTTCAGCGCTTCCGCGCCGAAGTCCGACATGTTGAAGGTGACGATGACCTCAGCGTTCGCGCGGGTGGCCGCCGCCAGGACGTGCCGATCTTTGACGTCGTTGGTCATCCGATCGATCAGCGACTCGTATCCCTGGACCATCGCGTCCGGGAACGCATCGGTCATCAGGCGTATCCGACGGTCGACGGGCCCCGCGGGCAAACCGCGCTTCGTCAAGTTGCGCCGCAGCTCGGCCATCACGTCGGCGGACCAAAGTGGGCGGAAGGCTTCCTGCTCTGCGAGACGCAACAGCGTGTCGCAAAGGTAGGCGGGGTATAGAACGCAGGTGTCGAGGAACGCTGGAAAGGCCATCGTGTCGGGTTATCTCGTGGCCTCTGGGGTTGTGGTGGCGCCGTACAGGCCCATGTCCTCGGCGTCTGCGGTCATCTCGTCCAGCGCCGACCGCCGCTCGCTGCGGGTGCGGCTCTGATAATCGACCACGTCGGCAAGGAGCAGGCGCCGGTGCCGGCCGCGCCTCGTGTACGGAATGAAGCCCTCGGTCAGCAGGCGCACCAGCGTCGGCCGGGAAACACCGAGCAGATCGGCGGCCTCCTGAGTGGTCAGCATGGTGTTGTGCGGCGCGAGCGTGATCGCCATCCCCTGGGACAGGGAGTCGACCACCAGCCGCAACAGCTCGTGAAGCTCGTCGGGCAGCACGAGCTCGGAACCGTCCGGACCGATCAGCCGAGCTCCGGCGCGGCCGCCGGGCCCGGCCAGCTCGCGCGCCAGTCGATTCAGGTCGGAGAGATCCTCCGGTGGAAAGACCGTCCGCTCTTTCGTGCCCATACCCATGACCACCAGCGTAGCGCTATTCGAACAAAACGAAAGTGCTAGCGTTCTGGGGACCGCGTCTCAGCGAAGCCGGTGGGAAACCGGCGCTGTCCCGCAACTGTGATGCCCCCGGATGAGGGGTCTAGCCAGGTCGCCTGGATGCCGGTCGCGAACCAGCGCTCTCGGGGAGGGGCGCCTCGCGGACGGGACGTTCTCCAGCACCTTGCCCTGTCGGCGAAGCACCACAAGCCCGGCCGACAGGAGGAAGCATGAACAGACGTCTGCTGACCACGGTGATCGCCGCCGCCACCCTTTTGCTCGCAGGGTGCGCCGGTGGTGACGACGACGGCGGGGCCACCGGCCCGGCGCCCAGCGCCAGTGCCGCGTACCCCGTCACGGTCGGATCTCTGACCTTGGACAAACGGCCCGAGCGGATCATCTCGCTCACCCCGACGGCGACCGAGATGCTCTTCGCCATCGGCGCGGGACCGCAGGTCACCGCCGTCGACGACCAGTCGAACTACCCGGCCGACGCGCCCCGCACAGACCTGTCCGGCTTCAAGCCGAACGCCGAGGCCATCGCCGCGAAGAACCCCGACCTCGTGGTGCTCTCCGACGACCTCAACAAGATCGTCGACCAGCTCACCAAGCTCAAGATCCCGACGTTCCAGACGCCGTCGGCCAAGTCGCTGGACGAGACCTACAGCGAGATCGGGCAGCTCGGCACGCTGACCGGGCACCAGGACGAGGCGACCGCGCTGACCGGCCGCATGAAGGCCGACATCGACAAGATCGTGGCCGGGGTGCCGAAGCGCGACAAGGCGCTCAGCTACTACTACGAGCTCGACCCGACACTGTTCACGGTCACGTCCAAGACCTTCATCGGGTCGGTGTTCGGCAAGTTCGGCCTGGTCAACGTCGCGGACCCGGCCGACGCAGACGGCAGCAAGAACGGCTACCCCCAGCTGTCGCAGGAGGCGCTGGTCAAGGCCAACCCGGACATGATCTTCCTCGCCGACAGCAAGTGCTGCGCGCAGTCGGCGGCGACGGTGAAGGCGCGCACCGGCTGGTCGCAGATCACCGCGGTGCGGACCGGACAGGTCATCGCGCTGGACGACGACATCGCGTCACGCTGGGGGCCGCGAGTGGTCGACCTGGTGCAGGCCGTCGCGGACGCGGTGGCCAAGGTCCCGGCGTGACATCCCGGCGCGGGCCGTCCGGGCTGCGACCCGGGTGGCTCGTGGCCGGCGTGGTCGCGGTGCTGATCGCGCTGATCGCGGGCGTTTCGTTCGGCTCGGTGGGGCTGCCGCCGGCCGACGTCGCGGCCGAGCTCCTCAACCTCATCCCGGGGGTACGCGTACACAGCGGCCTCTCGGAGCGAGAGGTCGCGATCATCACCCAGCTGCGTCTACCCCGCGTCGTGCTGGGGCTGCTCGTCGGCGCGATGCTTGCGCTGGCCGGCGCCGCGTACCAGGGTGTCTTCCGCAACCCGCTCGCCGACCCCCACCTGCTCGGGGTGGCGGCCGGCGCGGGCCTGGGCGTCACCGCGGTGATCGCCACGCGCGCTGCGACCGGCGACGCGACCGCGAACCTGCCGATCGGCGTGCCGCTGGCCGCCTTCCTGGGCGCGCTGATCGCGGTGGCGCTGACCTGGGTGCTCGGCGCGACGGGTGGGCGCGGGCGCACCCCGGCGACGCTGATCCTGGCCGGGGTGGCGGTGTCGGCCTTCCTGGCGGCGGCGCAGACCTACCTGATGCAGCAGCAGGTCGACACCCTGCGCCAGGTCTACAGCTGGTTGCTCGGCCGGCTGGCGACCGCCGGCTGGCACGATGTGCTGCTGATCCTTCCGTACGCGCTGATCACGGGCTTGATCGTGCTGTCGCAGCGGCGGGAGCTGGACGTCCTCACGGTCGGCGACGAAGAAGCCGCCAGCCTGGGCCTGCACCCGCAGCGCAGCCGCTATCTGCTGCTGGTGGCCGCCTCGCTGGGCACGGCGGCGGCGGTGTCGGTGTCCGGCCTGATCGGGTTCGTGGGGATCATCGTGCCGCACACGCTGCGCCTGCTGGCGGGGGCCAGTTATCGGATCCTGCTGCCGCTGTCGGTGCTTTTCGGCGGTGCGTTCCTGGCCTTGACGGACGTGGTGGCGCGCACGGTGGCCGGCGAGGCGGAGCTGCCGATCGGCGTGGTGACGGCGTTCTTCGGAGCGCCGTTCTTCGTCCTGGTCCTGAGGACGAACAGGGCCGTCGCGCCGTGAAGCCCGCGGCCGCTGTCCACAGGCTGTGCGAGCGGGCCGGAGCGGCGTCGTGATCGCGGTGCGCGGGCTCGGGGTGCGGCTCGGTGGCGTGCCGGTCGTCCGCGGTGTCGATCTCGACGTCTCGGACGGGGAGTGGGTCACCATCATCGGCCCCAACGGCGCCGGCAAGTCGACCGTCCTGCGGGCCGTCGGCGGGCTGGTCGCGTACACCGGGAATGTCGAACTTGACGGGGTTGATGTCGCGGCGCTGAGCCGCCGCGATCGGGCCAGGACCGTCGCGACCGTCATGCAGCAACCTGTGGTGCCGCCGGGGATGCGGGTGATCGACTACGTGCTGCTGGGACGAACGCCCTACATCCCGCCGCTGGGCCGGGAGTCGGCATCCGATTTGTCCGTTGTGGACGAGGTGCTGGCCGCGCTGGATTTGGAGAGCTTCGCGGGCCGGCGGCTGGACACGCTCTCCGGCGGGGAGCGGCAGCGGGTCTTCTTGGCGCGGGCGCTCGCTCAGGGTGGACGGATCCTGTTGCTGGACGAGCCGACGAGTGCGCTCGACATCGGGCATCAGCAGGAGGTGCTCGACCTCATCGACCGGCTCCGCGGCGAGCGCGGCCTGACGGTACTGTCCACGATGCACGATTTGTCCATCGCGGGGGAGTATGCGGACCGGATGGTGCTGCTCGACGACGGGATCGTGGTCGCGGCCGGCGCACCCCGGGAGGTGCTGACCGAGGAACTGCTGGCCAAGCACTACCGGGTCAGGGTCAAGGTGATCGCCGGCGAGCACGGTCCGCTGGTGGTCCCGGTGCGCGAGAGGCACACCGGCTGACCGAGGCTACGAGTTGCCCTCGAGGATGGAGAACGTGCCGCCCTGCGGATCCTGCAGGACGGCGTAGCGGCCCAGCGCGAAGTTCGTCGGCGGCTGTGTCACCCTGCCGCCCAGCGAGCGCGCCAGCTCGGCCGTCTCGTCGCAGTGCCGGACCGCGAAATACAACATCCAGTGCGGCGCCAGGTCGGCCGGCCACGCGTTGCCCACCATCGGCTGCATCCCGCCGATCATGCGGCCGTCCAGCTCCCACACCACGTACGGCAGGCCGGGCGCATCCGTCGGCCGGGCTACCCAGCCGAAGATCTCGCCGTAGAAGGCGGCCGCTCCCTCGGCATCGCGCGTGGTCAGCTCGCTCCAGGTCAGCGCGCCCGGCACGTCCACGACCTCGGCGCCGACCATCGTCCCGGACTGCCACAGCGAGAACGGCGCGCCCAGCGGATCCAGGCACGCCGCCATCCGGCCCTGCTCCATCACATCGAACGGCGGCACCAGCACCTTGCCGCCCGCCGCCTTGACCCGCTCCGCCGACGCGTCCACGTCGTCGGTGGAGAAGTACGTGCTCCAGGCCGTCGGCTGGCCCTCACCGAACAGCGGTCCCGCCCCGGCGACCGGCCGCCCGTCCAGGTTGAAGATCGTGTAGCCGCCGTAGTCGTCACCCGAGACGTGCGCGGTCCACTCGAAGAGCGAGGTGTAGAACCGCTGGGCATCCTCGACGTCAGCGGTCCCGAGGTCCACCCAGATCGGCAGGCCAGGGGTCGGTGCGGTCATGCCCGCATGGTCGCATCGGACCTCCTTTCGGCGGTCTTAACTGTCGAACTTCTAGCTGAACCGCCGACCTTCGTCGCGTCGATAGGCCCATACGGCCAAGGCCGCGAAGCCGATCGTCCAACCCACCAGCGCTGCGACACTCGACGCGTTGATCGGGAAATCGACCGCAGCCGCCCACATGAGACGAGCCGCCGCACCCGACGGCAGGTACGGAGCGATGGTCTCGACGAAACCCGGTGCCGCGCCGGGCGGAGTCATCAGGCCGCCGCCGAACGCCAGCGGGATGAACAGCACCTGCGCCACGACGATCGCGGCCTTGGCCGGCAGCGAGTATCCGATGGCCAGGCCCATCAGCGTGAACGGGATCGCGATCACGATCGTGGCGGCGAGGGCGACGAAGAACCCGATGAGGCTGATGGTCGCCGCGGTGAACAGCGCCGCGATGACCACGACCGGGACCAGCGAGATCGTCATCAGGACCACGCCGGCCAGGATGCGCCCGAGGAACCTGGGCAGCGGCCCGGCCGGCAACGAGCGGGTGAACGGATCCCACGGCTGCTGGCGGTCCTCGGCGACGCCCACGCCGTACTGGAAGAGATTGGTCGTCATCACCGCGAAGGTGACCATCGAGGCGGTGGCGAAGGTCGATGCCACCGGATCGGTATTTGAATAG
>NZ_JBFAZH010000050.1:0-15358 GCF_040681735.1 Actinoplanes sp. NPDC051633
AGCGCACCGGCGTCGACCGGCCCGGGCGCCGCGGCCGCCGACGCCGGCGCACCGGCCGAGGTCACGCTCCGCGACAACCGCGACAGCGTGTCGATGAGCTGGATCTATCCGACCGGCGCCGAGGGCCCGGTGACCATCAGCGGCGGGCGGGCGGGGCAGGAGCGGCGGGTGTTCCAGCAGCTTCCGCCCGGTACCACGGACTACGTCGTCTACGGGCTGAACGAGCAACTCGACTACTGCTTCACCGTCGCGGTGGTGTACTCGACGGAGCGGGTGGCGAGCTCCGCGCCGATCTGCACGGCGCGCTGACAACCGTTTCGCACCCGTGCGGGAGACGAAGGCCGACACGAAGGGGCAGGGCGGCGCGGTGGCGATCGAGGTGGCAGCGCCCGGCGCCTTCATCACGGACGAGCGCGCGGCTCTGCATGCGTTGTTGTGCGACCTCGAGAGCCGGCCGATGTCGCAGTTCCGCACCCTGCCCGCGCCGGCCGCGGAGGCGGAGCGACAGGCCGAGCGGCTCGGCGACGACGAGCTGGCCTGCCGGGCGCGGCTGCTGAGCGTCAGCGCCCTGCTGCGTGAGGGCCGGTCGGAGGACGGCGGCCGCCTGGCGCACCGGGTGCTCGCCTGGGCCGAGCTGCACGGGAGCCCGTTCCTGCTCGCGCGTACCCATCGCGAACTGGGCATCTTCTATCGCCAGGTGGGCGACATGTCGGCCGCGTTGACGCATGCGGTGCAGTGCGTCGCCAACCTCACCGACGACGTCGACCCGGTGATCCGGGCCCGGCACCTGCTGTCGCTGGCCACGGCCCTCGACGAGACCGGGTCGAAGGACGAGTCGGCGCGGCGTTTCCAGGAGGGCCTGGCGATCGCCGCCGAGATCGGCGACGACGAGCTCACGCTCTACATCCTGAACAACATGGCGTACGCCGCCTACGAGCGGGACGATGCGCAGGACGCCGAGGCGCACGTCGCGCACATGCGGGTGGTGCAGGCGCGGTCCGGTACGCCGTTCAGCGCCAACGAACTGGACACCATCGCGCGGGTGGAGATGATGTCCGCGCGCTACGACGCGATCGAGGAGACGCTGCGGCCGGTGGTCGAGGCCGGGCCGGACTCGGCGCTCGGTCACGAGGGCGACGCGCTGGCCGAGTGCCTGCTGACGCTGGCGGAGGCGCGCCGGCGGGGGGAGCGGTTCGAGGCGGCGCAGGAGATGTTGGACGCGACGATGCGGATGTGCGCCGAGCGGAGGCTGCAGGCGGTGCGGGCGCGGGCCCGCGAGGAGCAGTCGGTCTTGTTCGCCGCGACGGGACGGTTCCGCGAGGCGTACGAGGAGCATCGGGCCTTTCACGCGGAGGCCACGGCGCTGCATTCGGCGCAGCGGGAGGCCCGGGCGCGCACGCTGCAGGCGGTGTTCGAGGCGACCGAGGCACGCCGTGCCACCGAGCACTTCCGCGAGATGGCGCAGCGGGACGCGCTGACCGGGCTCTACAATCGACGGTACGTGAACGAGCGGCTGCCCGCCCTGCTCGGCGAGGCAGAAGTCCGGGGGACGCCGCTGTCACTGGCCATCGTGGACCTCGACTACTTCAAGCGGATCAACGACACGCTGTCGCACGACACCGGCGACGCGGTGCTGCAGCTGGTTGCCCAGATGCTCGCCGCGGCGGCCACCGGCCCGGCGATCGCCGCGCGGATGGGCGGCGAGGAGTTCCGGCTGGTCTTCCCCGGCGCCGACCTGGCCGAGGCGACCCGGCGCTGCGAGCAGCTGCGCCAGCGGATCCGGGTCTACACCTGGGCGCCGGTGACCGGGCGCCTGGGCGTGACGACCAGCATCGGTGTCACCACGATGGCGGACGGCTGGAGCACCGCGGCGGCGCTGTTCTCACAGGCGGACCGCAACCTCTACGCGGCCAAGCGGGCCGGCCGCGACCGGGTGATCGCGGACACACACGCCTAACTTCCGAGGAAGTCCAGCAGTGCGTCCGCCACCTCCCCCGGCGCCTGCTCCGCCTGGTGATGTCCGGAGTGGATGATCCGGTGCCGCAGCGGATGGACGAGCCAGGGCTTCCAGATCTCGGCCGGGTCGCCGTGGATGTCGAGGTCGTCGTCGGCCGACTCGAGCAGCATGGCCGGGCACTGGACCTTCCGCCCCGCGGCGCGGTCGGCCTCGTCGTGGGCGCGGTCGATGCCGAGGCCGGCGCGGTAGTCCTCGGCCATGCCGTGCACGACCGCCGGATCCCGGTACGCCGCCCACACGTCGGCGTGGTTCTCCTCGCCCATCTCGTCCGGCGCGGGCGTGCGGTACCACGCGCCGGGATCGGCGTTGATCACGCGCTCGGCCGGCTTGTCGGTCTGGCCCAGGAACCACCAGTGCCACCACGCCTGAGCGAACCGCGCGTCGGTGCGCTCGAGGTGTTCGACGACCGGCAGGCCGTCCATCACCACCAGATGCGACACGGCGGCCGGGTGGTCCATCGCGGTGCGGAACGCGACCAGGGCGCCCCGATCGTGGCCGGCCACGGCGAACCGGTCATGGCCGAGGTGCGCCATCAACGCGACGATGTCCTGCGCCATCGCGCGTTTGGCCGACTGGGCGTGGTCGGGCGCGTCCGGCGGGAGCGTCGAGCGGCCGTACCCGCGCAGATCGGGGGTCACCACGAAGTGGTGCTCGGCCAGGCGCGGCGCGACCGCGTGCCAGGTGGTGTGGGTGCGGGGATGGCCGTGGACGAGCACCACCGGCGGGCCGGAGCCGCCGTGGCGCACCCGCAGCGAGACGTCGCCGACCTCGACCCGGTCGAGGGTGAACCCGTCGAACATCAGGAGAACTCCGCGATCACCGGGTAGTGGTCCGAGGCGTAGTCGGTCTCGGCGTCCTTCAGAATCTCGATCCGCTCGAGGCGGGCGGCCAGCGGCGGGGAGGCCAGCAGGTAGTCCAGGCGCATGCCGGAGAACTCCGGTCCGCCCAGGCCCGTCGTCGGTGCGCTGGCCCCCGAGCCCTGTCCCAGGTCGACGAAGCCGGCCGCGGTGAAGGCCGCGATCGCCCGCGTGTCGGGCCGGCCGTCCGCGCCCAGGTGCCGCCGGCGGTATGCGGGCGCCAGCCGGTTGATCGTCGCAGTGTGGTCGGTGGCCGGGTCGAGCGAGTTGAGGTCCCCGGCGATCAGCACCGGCCGGCGGCGCGAGCCGTACCGTGCGGAGAGCCACCGCGCCTCCCGGTAACGGCGGTACGGCGAGAACGGATTGAGGTGTGCGCTGACCACGGTCAGATCCCCGACCGTGGCGCTCGCCGCCGCATGGTGCAGGCGCCAACGCGTCTTCTTAAGGTCGGTCAGCACCAGCGGCGGCCGCACCAGCACCGCCACCGGCTGCCCGAACACCGACGGCGAGAGGTGGATGCTCATGCCCAGGTCGGGCGCCCGTCGCGGCCACCCGCGCAGCTCCTGCAGGCACAGGATGTCCGGCTTCTCGCGCCGGACGACGGACTCGATCGCGGCCAGCCGGCCACCGCCACCGACCAGGATGTTCCAGGTCATCACCTTCATGGGCGCGGTCCGGCGTTGGTGGCGGTGGGACGGATGACCCACCACACCAGGCCGACCCACAGCGCCGTCAGGATCGCGGCGCCCAGCACGTCGGTCGGGTGGTGCATGCCCCGGTACATCCTGGACAGTGCGACGCCCAGCGGGAAGACGATCGCCGGCGCCAGCGCCAGCCAGCGGTACCAGCCCTGGAACCGCCCGATGACCAGGATCGCGATGGCGACCCAGATGCACATGGTCGCGGCGATGTGCCCGGACGGGAACGACGAGGTCGGCATCTGGCCGTCCATCTGCTCGACCTCGGGACGCGGGCGCCCCACGGCCGCCGCCGTGCAGAGGAAGAGCGTGATCTCACCGGCCATGACGACCAGGAGGAAGACGACCGGTCGCCACTGCCGCCACACGGCCAGCGCGAGCAAGCACGCGATCGGCAGGATGATCGTGATCGCGTGCGTGTCGCCCGCCTTGCTCCAGAAGAAGCTGAGGTCGTCCAGCGACGCGGTGCGGAAGGTCTGCAGCCAGCGGTTGACACCGTCGTCGGCGTCACCGAAGCCGGTGCCCTCGGTGACGTGGTTGAGGAAGTAGCCGAAAGCGAAGAGCACGCCGAAGACCAGCACCCAGCCGGTGAGCAGCTCGGCCGTCTTGATCCACGGATGCTGGTCGCCTTGCGACAGAGGCGCCGGCTTCACATCGGCACCGGGATCGAGGCCCTCCCCGACCGGCGGCGCGTCGCGGCCGGTCTCGCGGCGCCAGACCCGGAACGCGTACGCGGTCACCCCCAGCCACGCCGCCCCGAGCAGCCAGCCGGCCAGCACGTCGGACGTGAAGTGCACGCCGAGCGCGACGCGGCTGAACCCGATCAGCAGGACCAGCAAAGCGGGCACCGCGATGAAGAGCTTGCGCCACCGCGGCGGCACGGCGGCCAGGAAGATCAGGGTCAGCGCGCCGTAGACCACGAGCGAGCCGAGAGCGTGCCCACTCGGGAAGCTGTTGCCCGGCGCCGTCGCGACCGGCGTCTCGACGACCGGGCGCAGCCGGCCGACCAGGATCTTCAGCGACGGGTCGAGGACCAGCGCGCCGACGCCGGCGACGACCAGGTAGGTCGCGAGGCGGATCTGCCGCCGGATCAGCAACAGCACGACGGCGATCACGACGAGCCAGAGCATGATGGGCCGCCCGCCCAGCCGCGAAACCCCGCGCAGAGCGTCAACCACCCACGGGTGCGGGGACACGAGCCGGTTGAGCGCGTCCGCGATCCCCCCGTCGAACCCGGTCAGCGGCCCCCAGCGCACCCGGACCAGCAGCAGGAGCACACCGAAGGCCAGCCCCGCCGCGGCCACCACGAACAGGCCCAGAATGCTGCGCTCGGCGAAGTGTCGGGCCGGCGCCCATCCGGTGCGTTGCGGCGTCAGGGTGTCGGACATGCGCCGCTGTTACCCGATGCGGTCGAGCGTCAATCCGAGTGCTGCCCCGGGTGCCAGCGATCGGCCAGCGCGGGCCGGGTCACGCCGACCCGCTGCGCCTCCAGCTGGGCCGCGAAGGCCAGCCCGAAGAACACCGCGATGCCGGTCAGGTTGGCCCACAGCAGCAACGCCATGATCGCGGTGAGCGGGCCGTACGTGGCGTTGAAGTCATCGCTGATCCGCACGTACCCGGCCAGCGCCAGGCTGGCCACCCACCACAGCACGGTGGTCACCGCGGCGCCGAACAACAGCCACGACAACGCGGGCTGCTTACGCCGGGGCGCCTGTTCGAAGAGGACACCGACCGCGACCACGATCAGCACCAGGGCCACCGGCCAGCGGACCCAGTCCCAGGCCGTCCGCGTCGCACCGCCCCAGGCCAGCTCGGCGGCCAGCGAGTCGCCGGCCGAGCGGCCACCCACCAGCAGCAGGAAGCCGAGCAGCGCGGGCAGGCCCGCCACCAGGGCCAGGATGGTGGCCCGGAAGTACTTCTTCAGCGCCGGCCGGTCCCGCTCGACGCCGTAGATCCGGTTGGCGCCGCGCTCGATCTGCGCCATCGCCTGGGTGAGCGCGGCCACCCCGGTGATCAGACCGAGCACCAGCGCGAACTCGCCGGCCTCCTCATTGCCTTCCGAGCTCTCCAACAGGTCCCGGACCAGCGGCTCACTCTGGCCCGGGGTGAGCGCGACGACCGTGTCGGCGACGATCTGCCCGCCCTCATCGGCGCCGAGGTCGGTGGCCAGGCCGGAGAGCGCGATGAGGAACGGCACGATCGCCAGGCACAGCTGCAACGCGAGAGCCCGCGAGTGGCTGAACCCGTCGCCGTAGCGGAAACGGACGAACGCGTCCCGCAGCAGCGGCCAGCGGCCGTAGTGCCAGAGCGCCTGCAACGCGTCGTCGGCGGAAAGCTCGTCGCCCGGCATCATCCGGGTCTCGGGCACGGGTTCGGTCGAGCTCACTTCTTCTCCTCGGCGGCGGCGCGCACCTCCTCGGCGTTCTGCTCGACGGCGGACGCGTCGTACGCCAGGTCGGGGTCGGACGCCGGCCGGGGCACGCAGAGCAACAACGCTCGGGGCTTGACGTGGACCCTCATCAGTTTGCCGGGGTCGATCAAGTCGCCGTCGAGCTGTCGCGGTTGCGCCCGGTTGCTCTGGATCTCGACCCGCTCGGCGGTGAAGGACTCCATCCGCGGCACCCGCTTGCGCCGCCGGATCACCGCCCACCCGAGCTGCAGCCAGTGCCCGATGCTGTTCGGGCTGAGGATGACCACGTCGAGCTTGCCGTCGTCGGGCTTGGCGTCCTCGATCAGCCGCAGCCCGCCCTGGAGCCGGCCGACGTTGCCGACGATCACCGCGCGCGGCCGCCGGGGCATCGGGGAACCGCCGTCGAGCACCACCCGCACCCGCATCGGCCTGCGACGCAGCGCCTTGAGGCCGCCGGCGACATACGCCAGCGAGCCGACCCGCTTCTTGGCCGTCTCGGAGGTCGAGTCGAGCATCTCGGCGTCGAAGCCCATCCCGGCCATCACCGCGAAGCACTGGTCCTCGACCGCGCCGACGTCGATGCGCTTGCGGCCGCCCTCGAGCGCGACCTCGACACCGGTCGCCGCGTCGGTGGACAGGCCCAGGTTGGCGGCCAGCAGGTTGCCGGTGCCGGCCGGCAGGACGCACAGCGCCACGTCCGTATCCGCCAGGGCCGTGACCACGGCCATCACCGTGCCGTCGCCGCCGCAGGCGAAGATCAGCTCGGCGCCCTCCTCCATCGCCTTCGTGGCCTGCCCACGGCCGGCGTCCTCGGGGGTGGTCTCGAAGAACTTCGGCTCGGGCCAGCCTGCGTCGGCGAGGCCGCCGCAGACGGTGCGGCGCAGAAGATCCATGTCGGGAACCTTCACGGGGTTCACCACTACGGCGGAACGGGGTCCAGTCACGCGGCTCAGTGTGCCCAAGCTGGATAACGGTCACACCTCGGCATGGGTACCGTGTGAGCGTGAGCGAGACAAGCGTCACCTGGTGGGGGCACAGCACGATGTGGCTGAGCGATACCGGCACGACCTTGCTCACCGACCCGGTGCTCACCGACCGGCTCGCCCACCTGCGGCGGATGGCCGGTCCGCGGCCGGAGCTGCCCGGTCCGCCCGACGCGGTGCTGCTCTCCCACCTGCACGCCGACCATCTCCACCTGGCCTCGCTGCGACTGATCCCTGGGGAGCCGCTGCTGATCGTGCCGCGCGGGTCGGCCGCCTTCATCACCCGCGGGCTGGGCCGGGGCGCGAGCGGGCGGTGCGTCGAGCTGGCCTCGGGCGAGCAGACCGAGGTGGGCGCGGTCCGGGTGCGTGCGGTGAAGGCCGCCCATCCGGGCGGGCGAGGGCCGTGGTCCAAGCTCCAGGCGCCCGCGCTCGGGTTCGTCGTGGAGGGTGCCGCCCGTTCCTGGTACGCGGGCGACACGGGCCTGTTCGACGAGATGTCCGACCTCGGGCCGCTGGACCTGGCGCTGATCCCGGTCGGCGGGTGGGGACCGACCCTGCACGCGCACGAGCACCTCGACCCGGCTCAGGCGTCCGAGGCGCTGCGCCGGGTGCGCGCGGCGTGGGCCGTCCCGGTGCACTACGGCACGTTCTGGCCGTTCGGCCTGGGCCGGCTGCGACAGCACATGTTCTCCGGGCCGGGCGAGGAGTTCGCGAAGCAGGCCGCCTCGGCGGCGCCGGACGCCCGGGTGCGGGTGCTGGGTCAGGGCGAGACGTTGACGATCCCGGCCGCCGCTCCGGACGGTCCCGGGTTCACCGCGCCGTCAGCGCCGTCCGTGGGACCGGGCGCCGGCAGCGGCACAGCCGGGGACGACGCGTGATCGCCGGACTGGGTTCGCTCGCCTGGCTGTTCGTGGTGGTGTCCTTCGGCGCGATCGTGCCGATCGTGCCCACCGGCGCGGCGGTCAGCGGGGCGGCCGCCCTGGCCTTCCACTCGCAGCCGCTGGTCGTGGTCCTGGTGGTGGCGTTCGGCGCGGCCGGCGCCTACGTCGGCGACCTGGCGATGTATGCGATGTGCCGCAAGGGCGGCGAGAAGCTGGCCCGGCGGCTGCGCTGGCTGCGGGACGAGGAACACCTGGCCGCGGTGAAGGAGAGGCTGCGCCGAAGTCAGATCCCGGTGCTGCTGGTGTCCCGGCTGATTCCCGGCGGGCGCGTACCCGTGCTGCTCGCCGCCGCCTTCCTCGGCCTGCCCTGGCGCACCTTCGTGATCGCCAACCTGCCGGCCTGCGCCCTGTGGTCGGCGGTCTACGCCGGCATCGGCCTGGCCGGCGGCTCGATCTTCCCCGAGCCCTGGCAGGGTGTGGTGGCGGCGGTCGCGTTGATCCTCGTGGTCAACCAGACGGTCGGCTTCGTGAACAAGCGCCGGGCGGCCAAGGCGTCCCGCTCCACCGAGGTGTCCGGCCCGGCCTCGGTGCCCGGCCCGGCCGAGGTGTCCGGCCCCGCCGCGACGGCCGGCGCCGCTGAGGCGGTCGAACCCTCCACTGCGGCCGGCGATGCCCGGGCGGCCGAGCGATGACGGTCGCCACCGTCTACCGCGAGTTCGGCAGCGTCGACGCGCGCGGGGTGTCGCCGCTCTACGAACGACTGTCCCTGGCGGTCGCCGAGGATCCCGAGGTGCTCGCGCTGATCGAGGCGCTGCCGCCGCGCTCGCGGCAGCCCAACCTGCTCTTCGGCGCGGTCCGGCTGCTCGGCGGGCCGGTCGGCGACTGGCCGTCGTTCCGGTCCTTCGTGCTGGCCGAGTGGCCGCTGATCGCGGCCGAGATGCGGGTCCGGGTGACACAGACCAACGAGGCCGGGCGCTGCGCCGTGCTGCTGCCGGTGCTGGCCGCGCTGCCGCAGCCGCTGGCCCTCATCGAGGTGGGCGCGTCGGCCGGGCTGTGCCTCTACCCGGACCGCTACTCGTACCGGTACGGCTCGGTGGAGCTGGGCGCCGGCGAGCCGGTGCTGGACTGCTCGACGGACGGGGTCCCGCTGCCGGACTCCCGCCCCGAGGTGGTGTGGCGGGCCGGGCTGGACCTCAATCCGCTGGACGTGACGGCCGAGGATGACGTGGCGTGGCTGGACGCGCTGATCTGGCCGGAGCACGAGCATCGCCGGGCCCGGTTGCGCGCCGCGGCGAAGATCGCGGCGGCCGACCCACCGCTGTTGGTCAAGGGCGACCTGGTGGACGATCTGCCGGCGCTGGCGGCGCGGGCCCCGGCGGGCGCGACCCTGGTGGTCTTCCACAGCTCGGTGCTCTACCTGGTGCCGGCGGACCGCCGAGCCAGGTTCACCGAGCGAGTGCGGACCCTCCCGGGACACTGGATAGCCAACGAGTCCCCGGCCGTCCTGCCGTACCCGGACCTGCCACCCCCACCGAGCGACCTGGCCCACAACGTCCTGGCCCTGGACGGCGAGCCGCAGTACTGGACGAGAGGCCACGGCCAGGCGATGACCGCCCTGGCCTGACCGAGTCAGTACTTCAGGTACTGGCGGGTCAGCTTTGCCGTCTTCTCGACCACCGTGATGCCGCTCGGCATGGTCGCGTTGTTGTGGGAGAGCACCGCGATCGACACGTCGACGTCGTCGCCGGTGAGTCGGCCCACCGAGTTGATGATCCAGCGGCCGCCCTCGGTCGAGCGGGACAGCCAGCCGTTCTTCACCGTGAAGGCCTCGCCCGTCTCGGCCGCCGCCGGCACGCCCCAGTCCTGGTCCTGCTGCACCGTGCTCATCAGCGAGAAGGCCAGCTTGCGGGAGCCGGAGTCCAGCGGGCCCTTGGTGTCGACCAGCTCGCCGAGCAGCTTGACCTGGTCACGCACGGTGGTGCGGGTCAGGCCCCAGGCTCCGCTCACCTTGGTCTCGGTCAGGCCGAGCCGCTTGTTGCACCGGCCGACGCCGCTCGCGCTGCCCAGCCGGCCGAAGAGCGCCGTGGTCGCGTCGTTGTCGCTGGCCCGGATCATGCGCTTGGCCAGAGCGAGCTCGTCGGAGGTCAGGTCGCGTTCCTTGCCCTGCGCGGTGAGCAGCAGGCAGGCCAGCACCTGGACCTTGACGACGCTGGCGGTCTCGTACTTCTCCGAGCCGCGGTATGCGTAGGTCTCACCGGTCTTGCGGTCCAGCACCGCGACGGAGAACTCGGGGACCGTGGCGGAGTACTTCTTCAGCGCGGCGTCCAGCGCCTTCACCTGCTTGGCCCGCTTCTGTTTGCGCAACTCCTCGGGGCTCGGGCCGGTGGGCGTCGGGGAGGCGGTCGGGCTGGGCGAGCCGCCGAAGACGCCGGACAGCGACGGGACGCCAGGGCCGCCCTCGCCGTCACCGCTCATCCCCACGGCCACGAGCGCGCCGCCGCCGAGGATCACGACAGCTGCAATGCCCAGAATCAGGGTCCGCGTACGAAGCACCCATGCATATTGCCGTGCCGGATGGCCGGATCGTCACCCCGGGACGGCTCCGGCGCGAGATTGTCCTCAACTTTCGACGGAGTGCCGCAATCCGCACACGCACGGTAGAGCGGGCCCTCGGTGGGCACAATGGGCCCATGGCCTCGATGATCCCGTCCCCGTTCGCCCTCGTCGACTTCGCCCGCGCCGCCGTGGGTCAGGTGGTGGAGACGGTGGCCACGGCGGCCACGGTGCCGGTGCGGGTGATGAGCCTGCTCGGCCAGGCGGAGCTGCTGACGACCCGCCTCACCGTGGTCGCCGACGATGCGGAGGCGATGGTCGTGCGGGTGGGCCGCGTCATGGACGGGGTGGAGGCGACCGCGGCCGCCGCCGGCCGGGTCGTGCTCGAGGCCGAGGCCACGGCCGCGGGCGCCGCGCGGGTGGTCGGTGAGGCGGAGTCCGTGGCCATCGGCGCCGGCCGGGTGGTGGGCTCGGCCGCTGCCGCCACCGACGCGGCCACCTCGATCATCACCGACGCGGCGTCGGCCACCGGCGCGGCCTCGGCCGTCGTGGTCCGGATCGCCAACGCCACCGGGGAGGCCGAGGGGATGCTGCACGACTACAGCGGCACCCTGCGCAAGGCGGCGCCGCTGGCCGCGCGGTTCGTGGACGAGCTGTCGCCCGAAGAGATCACCGCCGCCATCAAGATGGTCGACACCTTCCCGGAGCTGCGCTAGCATCTGGTGGACGACGTGATGCCGCTGCTCGGCAAGCTCGACCAGGTGGGCCCTGACCTGCACAAGTTGCTCGAGGTGACCGAGGATCTGCGGCTTGCGATCGCTGGCCTGCCGGGGTTGAAGATGCTGCGCCGGCGGGGCGAGGAGCGCGTCGAGGAAGAGGCCGCAAACGGGAGTTGATCACGCGGTCCGGCAGCGCCGAGCTCGCCGAGGGGCCACTGTTGATTGACGGACGCCACTGCGCCTGGTTAGGGTTCCGGCACCCTGGAGAGCGCTCTCTCCCCCACCTCGGAGGCATCCCCCATGCGCAGCCCCCGACGCCGGCTCGCCGGTCTCGTCCTCTCGTCCCTCGTCGCCATCACCGGCGGCACGCTCGCCGTCGTCCTCTCGTCCACCGCCGACGCGGGCACCGTCGGCGCCGGCAGCTACACCGAAACCCTCCCGGCCGGGGCCAAGCTCCCCACCGGCTGCGGCGACCTGGCGACCAACCCGCGTCAGTTCCTCACCTCGAACGCGCCGGCCGGCGCGGTGCCGACCAACGACTGGTGGTCCTCGCTGGTCTTCAAGAAGGGCGACGACTGCAACTTCTCGCAGCCGCTCTTCGCCGGCCCGGCCGCCTACCGCCCGTCCGCCGGCGGGCTCGGCCTCTCCTACCAGACCGACGCGGCGATCAGCGGCAGCGCGACCGGCGTCGGTGAGTACCACTACCCGTACGCCCAGCATGTGCTCGTCGGCGTCGCCGGGCTCAACGCGCCGCGCGCCCTGGTCGACGGCTACACCGACTGGACCGTGACGCCGTACTGGAGCGACGGCGCGCGGACCATGAAGGCCACCATCGGCCACGGCCTGCCGCTGTCCTACTACCAGGTCACCGGCGGCGACGCCCAGATCTCGGTCGTCGGCCCGCCCACCGCGTGGCAGAACTCGGGCAACCGGATCGGCTGGTCGATCGGCGGCCACGACTACGTCGCGTACGGCCCGGCCGGCTCGACCTGGTCGCTGAGCGGGACCACCATCCGGTCCTCGCTGGCCGGCAAGGGGTACTTCTCGGTCGCCGTGCTGCCGACCACGTCGGGCACGAGCACCGCGGACAAGATCGCGCTGGCCGACCAGTTCGGGCAGTACGCGCACAACCACGTCACCGGCAGCCGGATGTCCTACACGTACGACCAGGCGGCCGGCACGGTCAGCACCACGTACCAGCTGACCGTCACCCCGCGCGAGGGCAGCGGCGCCGGCACGGTCATCGCGCTCTACCCGCACCAGTGGCGCTACCTCAACGGCAGCACGCCGCTCGCACCGACCTACGTGTCGCCGCGCGGCGCGATGAAGATCGTCACCGGCACGTCGTTCCGGACCGTGATGCGCTACACCGGCGTGCTCCCGGAGATCCCTGCCGTCGGGGACTCCAGCGGCGCCGACCTCACCACGATCAGCAACTACCTGCAGGCGGAGCTCGCCGACCCGGCCAAGTTCAAGGGCGACGACACGTACTGGACCGGCAAGGGCCTCGGCCGCGCCGCCCGCATCGCGGAGATCGCCGACCAGCTCAACCTAACCGCGGTGCGCGACGCCGCGCTCAACCTGATCCGCACCCGGATCACCGACTGGTTCACCGCCTCGTCCGGCAAGACCTCGCGGCTGTTCTACTACGACCGCAACTGGGGCACGCTGATCGGCTACCCGGCGTCGTACGCGTCCGACGAGGACCTCAACGACCACCACTTCCACTACGGCTACTTCGTCGCCGCGGCCGCCACCCTGGCCAAGTTCGACCCGACCTGGGCGTCGTCGGCGCGCTACGGCGGCATGGTCGACCTGCTGATCCGGGACGCGAACAACTACGACCGCAACGACACCCGGTTCCCGTACCTGCGGGACTTCGACATCTACGCCGGCCACGACTGGGCCTCCGGGCACGGCGCGTTCGGCGCGGGCAACAACCAGGAGTCGTCCTCGGAGGGTCAGAACTTCGCCAACGCCCTGATCCAGTGGGGTCAGGCCACCGGCAACAACGCGGTGCGCGACGCCGGCATCTGGATCCACACGACCCAGGCGGCGGCGATCAACGAGTACTGGTTCGACGTGCGCAACGAGAACTTCCCCGCCAGCTGGGGGCACAACTACACGGCCATCGTGTGGGGCTCCGGCGGCGCGTACGCGACCTGGTTCTCCGGCGAGCACGAGATGATCGTCGGCATCAACATGCTGCCGATCACCGGCGGCCAGCTCTACCTCGGCGACTACCCGGCGACGGTGCGCAGCACGTACGCGGAAATGGTCCGCAACAAGGGCGCCGAGCCCGCGCTGTGGAAGGACATGCTCTGGCAGTATCTCGCGCTCGGTGACCCGGACGCGGCGCTGTCGAAGTTCCGGGCCGACCCCAACTACACGTCCGAGGAAGGCGAGAGCAAGGCGCACACGTTCCACTGGATCCGCAACCTCGCGGCGCTGGGCCAGGTGGACACCTCGGTGACCGCCAACCACCCGCTGGCCAAGGTGTTCACCAAGAGCGGCGCCAAGACGTACGTGGCATCGAACATCACCAACGCCGCGCTGACCGTGACCTTCTCGGACGGCCGCAGCGTGGCCGTGCCGGCCGGCAAAACGGTGGCGACCGGGGCGCAGAACTGGTCGGGCGGCAACGCGACCGGTGGCGGTGTCGTCACGCCGCCGCCGACCGAGGGCTGCACGGACGGCACGCTGGCGTCGCAGGGCCGTACGGTCACCACGTCGTCGAACGAGTCGGCCGCCTACGCCGGCTCGAACGCGGTCGACGGCAACACGGCCACCCGGTGGTCCTCGGCCTTCGCGGATCCGCAGTGGATCCAGGTGGACCTGGGCGCGGCCCGGCCGCTCGCGCGGGCGGAGCTGTCGTGGGAGGCGGCGTACGGCCGGGCGTACCGCATCGAGACGTCGACCGACGGCAGCAGCTGGACCACCGCGGTCAACGCCACGGGACGCACCGGCGGCGTGGAGAGCCACGCGCTCAGCGGCACCGCACGGTACGTGCGTCTCTACGGCACCGAGCGCGGCACGCCGTACGGCTACTCGCTGTGGGAGTTCAAGGTGTACGCCTGCGGCACCGCGCCGCCGACGACCCCGCCCACCACTCCCCCGACGACCCCGCCGACCACCCCGCCCACGACACCGCCGACCACCCCGCCGACGACACCGCCGGCGGGTGGGACGTGGACGGCCTACACCGCGTACGCGGTGAACGCGACGGCCACCTACGGCGGCGTCAGCTACAAGTGCCTCCAAGCGCACACGGCGCTGCCCGGCTGGGAGCCGCCGAACGTGCCGGCGCTCTGGCAGCGCCTCTGACGGAGAGGGCGCCGCGGCCGCATTTCCGGGCCTGGCCGCGGTGCCCTCTCAACAAAAGTGGTAGCCCGCGGGGCAATCCGAGACCCGGATGCCCGGCTGGGCTACCACATCTGGTTACGGCTGGTCAGGCGCCGGCTCGGTAGACGACGTGGGTGACCAGGGAGGCCGCGCGGCTCGACACCAGCGTCAGGGTGCGCGGCGACACGCCGTCGAAGATCCGCTCGCCGGCCCCGAGCACCACCGGCGCGACGTGCAGCCGCAGCTCGTCGATCAGGCCCGCGGCCAGGAACTGGTTGGTCGTCGCGGCGCCGCCGGCGATCGACACGTCACGGGACCCCGCCGCCTCCCGGGCGCGCTTCAACGCCTCGTCGATCCCACCCGTGACGAAGTGGAACGTCGTCCCGCCCGCCATCGGCAGGTCGTCGCGCTCGTGATGGGTCAGCACGAAGACCGGCGCGTGATACGGCGGGTCCTCGCCCCACCAGCCTCTCCAGTCGAGGTCCCACTCCCCGCGCGAGGGGCCGAACATGTTGCGGCCCATGATGAACGCGCCGGCGTCGGTGATCGCGTCGCGCTCGGCTCTGTTCTCCTCCGGCGTCTCGAACATCCACCGGTGCAGCTCGTCGGTCGGGCCGTCGCCGAACGGCTTCTCCAGCGTCTGGTGTGGTCCGGCGGCGAATCCGTCAGCGGAGACGGACATGTCGGCGGTTACTCGGCTCATCTCGTACCCCCAAATCCGGTTTTGATTTGCAACTGGTTTAGGACGCTAGCGGAACCGGTTGTAGACTGCAACCAGGAGGCTGGAATGACTGACGAACACCGGTCGGGCTGCCCGATCAACCTCTCGCTGGAAGTGCTGGGCGACAAGTGGTCCCTACTGATCATCCGCGACATGATGTTCGGCGACCGGCGGCAC
>NZ_JBFAZH010000051.1:0-15346 GCF_040681735.1 Actinoplanes sp. NPDC051633
TGACATCGGCCGCGACTCGCCCTAATACCGGGTGTATTTGGGCGTTTCGCGAACGCTGTCAGGCGCGCTCTGGGCCACGGCGCAGACCGGGTGAATTTCAAAACAGACCCTAGGCGTCACGCCTGTTTGACGTGGGTCTTGACCACCTCCGCCAGCTCTGGCGTCCACTCCATCGGCTGGTGAGCGGCCTTGGTGTGCAGCTCGACGTGGTCGAGCAACTCCCGCTCATCGGGCGCCGTGAACTCGGCCGGGCAATCGTTGTTGAAGTCCGCGCAGCGGATCGTCACAGCCATGTCCAGTCTTGTTCCCCCTGACCGGCCGATAAACGGATCATCTGCGACGCAGCCGGGCCATGCCCTGCCGGGTTATTTGACCGCGCCGGCCACCAGGCCCGCCACGTAATAGCGCTGGAGCAGCAGGTAGAGCACGATGCACGGGATCGCCGTCACCGCGACGCCGGCCTGCATCACGCCCCAGTTCAACGTACCCATCTGGTTCGACGCCAGGACGGTCAGCGTGACCGGCAGGGTGAACTTGGTTTCGTCGGTGATCAGGATCAGCGCGGCGAAGAACTCGTTCCAGGACGTGAAGAACGTGAACAACGCGGTGCTGATCAGACCGGGCACGGCGACCGGCAGCATCACCCGGCTCATCGCCGAGAAGAAGCCGCATCCGTCGATCAGCGCCGCCTCCTCGATGCTGGCCGGCAGCACCGCGAAGCTGTTGCGCATCAGGAAGATGCCGAACGGCAGCTGGAACGTCGTGTAGACCAGCGTCAGGCCGAGCAGCGTGTTGCTGAGCTGCAACCCGTGCAGGATCGAGAACAGCGGCGTGATGATCGCCTGAAACGGGATCATGAACGTGGCCAGGATGACGAAGAACAGCAGGCCGCTGCCGCGGAAGCGGAGCTTGGCGAACGAGTAGCCGGCCAGCGTCGCCAGCGCGACGGTCAGCAGGGTCGCGCCGATCGAGACGATCAGGCTGTTCGAGATGTGCTCCCAGATGCCGACCTGCCCGGTGTTGCTCAGGGCCTTGTAGTTGTCGACCGACAGGCCGTGCGGGTAAAGGGTCGGCGGGTTCTGGGTCGCCTCGCCCACGGACTTCAACGACTGCGACAGCATGATGTAGAGCGGGTAGAGCACGATGATCGCCACGCAGACGCATGCGGCCCACCAGGCGGCGCGCGGCAGGGTCCGGCGTACCTCGGCAATGGTGTTCATGAGTGGTCCGTCTTCCGCAGCAGGAGCATCTGCACGGCACTGACCGCCGCCAGGACCACCATCAGCATGGCGGACAGCGCGGCGCCGTACCCGAGATCGAAGTTGATGAACGAGGTGCGGTAGATCTGGTAGACCGCGGTGATCGTCGAGTTGGACGGCCCGCCGGCGGTCATGATGAAGAACTGGTCGAACGCCAGCAGCGACCCGGCGACCGAGAAGACCAGCACCAGCGCCAGCGTCGGCCGCAGCAGCGGCAGCGTGACGTATCGGAACGACGCCCACCGGCTCGCGCCGTCGATCCGGGCGGCCTCGTTCAGCTCCTCGGGGATCGACTGCAGGCCGGAGAGCAGCAGGATCATCTGCATGCCGGTCTGCTTCCACACCACCATGAGGCTGACCAGCAGCAGCGCGCTGGTCCCGGTGGCGAACCAGTTGTCGGTGGTCTCCGAGAGGCCGAACCTGGCGGACAGGTCTGAGAGCGGGCCCAGGCCGGGCTGCGCGAGGTAGAGCCACAGGTACGCGCCCGCGGCGAAGCCGATCACCACGGGCAGGAAGTAGATGGTCTGGAAGAACCGTGCCCCACGCCCGGGCCGGTTGACCAGGAAGGCCTGGATGAGCGCCGGGACCAGCAGTGCCGGGGTGATCAGGAGCGTGTACTTGAGCGTGAACCAGATCGCGTTGCGCCACTCGGTGTCGTCGATCGCCTGCTTGTAGTTGTCCAGACCGATGAACTCGTGGTCACCGAGCAGCGGCCACTCGTGGAACGACATCCAGAACGTCATGACCAGCGGCACGAGGAAGAAGACGATGACGACGGCCAGCGCCGGCGACACCAGCAGCAGGCCCATCAGCTGACGCCGGCGCCGGTTCGTCAGCCACGGCCGCTTCGGTTCGGGAGCGGCAGCGGCCACCGACTTCTCGGCCAGGGTGGTTTCGGTCATGCGACCCTCCAAGAAGGACCCGCCGCGGCCACGGGCCGGCCGCGGCGGGCGTCAATCGTCAGCCCTTGTCGATGATGGCCTGGGCTGCCTTGTTCGCCGTCTCCTGCGCCGCCTTGATGTCGCCGGTGCCGAAGACCGCCTGGTTGATCAACGTGGCCCACGGGCCGTTGTTGTCGTTGATGATGCCGTTCTCCACCACGCTGTAGGGCGTCTGGCCCGTCGACATGGCGTCACCCAGCGGCTTGTACCGCGGGTCGAGCGGCGCGTAGATCTTGTCGATCAGGTCGGTGCGGACGGGGACGATCGAGTTCTTCGCCAGGATCGTCTGGGCCTCCTCGCTGGTGGCCCACTTGACGAAGTCGTACGCGACGGCCTTGTTCTTCGCGCTCTTGGTCACGGCGATCTCATCGCCGCCCGCGAACGACGCCGTGCCGCCGTCCTTGCCCATGATCGGGGTGACGCCGAAGTCGATCTTCTTGTCCGCCATCAGCGTCTGCACGTAGAAGGCGCCGAGCGTCACCATGCCGGTCTTGCCGCCCTGGAACGTGGTGCCCTGGATGGACCCGTTGTCCGTCTTGGCGTTCGACGGCATCAGGCCCTCGGTCCACATCTGCCGGTAGAACGTCAGGACGTCGGTGACCTCCTGGCTGTTGAACTGCGCGGTCTTGCCGTCCTCGGACAGGATGTTGCCCTTGCTCGCCCAGATGTGCGGCGCCACCTCGAAGACGTTGCACCCGCCGCACTGCCCGGCCATCGTGAAGCCGTAGTGGTCCTTGCCCAGCGCGCGGATCTTGCGGGCGGCGTTGAGCATCTCGGCGAAGGTGGTCGGCGGCTTCTCCGGGTCGAGGCCGGCCTTCTTGAACAGGTCCTTGTTGTAGAAGATCATCGACGCCTCGGCGGTGAACGGCAGCGCGTACACCTTGCCTTCGTACTCGGCCAGCTTCTTGTGCGCCGGACTGAGGGCGTCCTTCCAGGTCAGCTGGTTCTGCACCTCGGTCAGGTCGTCGAGCACGCCCTTGGAGGCGAAGAACGGCAGGTAGACCAGGTCGATCGAGGCGATGTCCGGGCCGGCGCCGGTTTGCGCGGCGGTGCCGAACTTCTGCACGAAGCTGGGCGCCGGGATGACCGTCGTCTGGATCTTGCCCTCGTGGGACTTGTTGTAGGCGTCGGTGAGGAGATTGATGAAGCCCTTCTGGCTGTCCCGGACCCAGAGGGTGGCGTTGCCGGTGGGCTTGTCGGTCGCGCTGGATGTCGTGTCGTCGCCCCCGCCGCACGCCGAGGCGACGAGGGCGAGGCTGACCGCGGTGGCAGCCGCCACCAGCCGGGGGGTTTTCCGCATGATGGGTTCGCTTTCTAGGTGAGGGGCAGCCAGACGCGCATGGCGCCCGGTCCCCGGTTCGCCCAGGAGTGGTAGGGAATCGCGGTGAAGCTGACCGGGGTGTCCCCGGCCGGCGGCGCCTCGTACGGCGCGTACAGATCGGGCTGGTCCTTCTTGACCAGTCCGGACAGGTGCAGTCGCAGCGGGGTGACGTCGTCGCTCGCCCACTCCTCGGTGATCTCCGCGGACGGGTCCAGCCGCAGTTGTTCGACGAGGACGCCCTCGGGCAGGTCGGCCTGCTCGACGCAGAAGATCAGCGGCCCGCGTGCGACGGCGACGCAGCCGCGGACGGCGTCGACCCGGTCGTCGGCGCGGATCAGGCGCGGCTTCATCGGCAGGCTCAGCCGGATCGTCTCTCCATCGTGGACCGGCACGCGCAGGTAGTCGCCCGGGGCCGGCTTGGTGTCGACCGAAGCGGTCGCCCCCACCGCCCACGACGGCACGCGCACGGCCAGCTCGCCGCTCCCCCGCACGGTGATCTCGAAATCGCCATCCCATGGGTACGCGGACACGACCGTCGCACTCACCGAGGGACCCTCGAACGTACCCGCCGTGAGCAGGTGCAACTGCAGCCCGTTGTCGTCGGCCGTGGCGGCGTAGGAGTGCACGGAGGCCAGCAGCCGGGCCAGGTTCGGCGGGCAGCAGGCGCACGAATACCAGGACAGGCGCTCACTCGGCGAGTCCTCGTCGTCGCCGTTGTGGCCGGTGCGCAACTGCAGCGGGTTGGAGTAGAAGAACTCCGTGCCGGTGGCCGACGTGGAGGCGGCGATCGCGTTGAGGAGCGTACGTTCCATCTCCTCCGCGTAGCGGGACTTGCCGGTGGCCAGCAGCAGCCGCCAGCACCACTGAAAGGCCGCGATGGACGCGCAGGTCTCGGCGTAGGCGCGGTCCGGCGGCAGCTCGTACGGGTCGCCGTAGGCCTCGTCGCGGTGCCGCGAGCCGTGCGCGCCGGTGATGTACATCTTGGTGTGGAACGCGCTGTCCCACAGCTTCTCCATCGCCTCGAGCAGCGTCTCGTCGCCGTTCTCGAGGTAGAGGTCGGTGACGCCGGCGCCTAGGTAGAGCTGGCGCACCGAGTGGCCGATGGCCTCGGTCGCCTCGCGCACCCGAAGGTGGTCCTGGTAATAGGCGGGGGTGAAGCGACCGGGGTCGAGGGTCCGGTGGCCGCGGCGCTCGACCTGCAGCTCGGCGGCCCGCAGGTACGCCTCCTCGCCGGTCTCGCGGTAGAGCTCGACCAGTGCGGTCTCCACCTCGGGGTGACCGTCGATGACCGGCTCGCCGTCCTCGCCGAACCGCTTGACGATCATGTCGCCGAGGCGGCGGGCGACGGCGAGGAAGCGCTCGTCACCACTGCCGCGGTGCAGCGCCACGGCGGCCTGCATCAGGTGGCCGGCGCAGTAGAGCTCGTGCGCGTACTCCGGGTGGGCGAAGGCGACGGCGTCCGGCGTGCCCTGCACATAGGTGTCGAGGTAGCCGTCGGGCAGCTGCACCTTCTCGAACAGGTCGGCCAGCTCGGCGAGCAGCGCGTCGTACCGGTCGGTGCCGCTGCGGCCCTGCTCCCAGCCGATCGCCTCGATCGTCTTGTAGAGATCGGAGTCGGCGAACCAGAGCCCTTGGAAGGCGCCGGCCGGGCCGTCCGGACCGGCGTCGGCCAGCCGCCGGAAGTTCTGGATCACGCCGGAACTCTCGATGTTCTCGACGCAGTGGGGGATGGTTTTGTCCGCGTTGCGGGCCTGCCAAGCGCCGAGGAAAGAGTTTCCGTCGATCGTTGCGGCGCCCAGCGGCGTCAGGACTGCCTTGCGGCGCGTGGCCACCGGTCCCAGGATGTCTGTCACGTGCGTTCCTCGCCATCGGAAACTTCTAGGAAACCGTTTGTTCAAGCGCCAACGTAGGAGGCGGTCATGGACGGGTCAAGGTGCGTTCGCGAATCGAGAACGCCTGTTCAGCAGGCCGAAGTTTGCTCGGAAAACCTTTTCTGAATAGGGTTGCGCAATGTCACAGGATGCCGGCCCCCGGCCCACCACCCGTCGCATCGGCATCGCCGACGTGGCGGCGCTGGCCGGCGTCTCGCTGGGCACCGCGTCCAAGGCGCTCAACGGCCGCGGCACGCTGCGCGAAGAGACCAGGGCCCGGGTACGCGCCGCCGCCGACGAGCTCGGCTTCACGCCCAACGTGGTGGCCCGCAACCTGCTGAGCGGCCGCACGTTCACGGTCGGCATCATCACTACGGACAGCTACGGCCGGTTCAGCATCCCGGTGACCCGCGGCGTCGAGGACTCCCTGGGCGTCGGCGAGATGATCGCCTTCCTCTGCGACAGCCGCGACGACCCGATCCGCGAGCAACACCACCTGCGCAAGCTGCTGGAGCGCCAGGTCGACGGCATCATCGTGGCCGGCCGGCGCACCGACGCCCGCGAACCGCTGAGCGACAGCCTGCCCGTCCCGGTGGTGTACGCGTTCGGCCGCAGCCGCGACCCCCAGGACTGCAGCGTGGTCAGCGACGAGCGGGGCGCGGCCCAGCTGGCGGTCTCCCACCTGGTGAAGACCGGCCGGCGGCGGATCGCGCACATCACCGGGCCGCAGTCACACGAGTCGGCGCGGGAACGCGCGACCGGCGCGGTGGCGACGCTGGCCGACCTCGGCATGGAGCTGGTGGGCGAGCCGCTCTTCGGCAGCTGGACCGAGTCGTGGGGCCGGTTCGCGACGGCCCAGGTGCTCCGGACGGCGCCCGACGTGGACGGCGTGTTCTGCGGCAACGACGTGATCGCGCGGGGTGTGCTGGACGGCCTGCGGGAGGCGGGCGTGGCGCTGCCGATGCAAACAGGTGTGGTGGGCGTCGACAACTGGGGCGTCATCGCGGAAGCGGCACGACCCCCACTGACCACGGTCGACCTGGGCCTGGAGGAGATCGGCCGCCGGGCGGGAGACCTGCTGTTGGCGGCGATCGACGGCCAGCCCGCCCCGGGCGTGCACGTGGTGGAGAGCCACTTGGTGGTGCGAGAGTCCTGACGGGAGCCTGAGGCGGTTCGTGTCTCTGCCCGTCGTTTATCTGTCGGCCCGGACCGTTTCCGGGCCCGGTGGCTCATGATGAGGCATGGGCAAGGAGCGGCTCGGCGAGCAGCAGACCGCCGACCCCGCCGATCGCCTGGCGGCTGAGCCCGCCCCGCCCGCGCGGTCGACGGCCGGAGTCGGTGGCAATGCCATGTGGTCGTCCTTCGCCGGCAATGCCGCCGGCCTCAACCCCGCCCTCTGGCCCGGCCTCCTCGCGCATGCCGGCAACGCTGCCATCGCCCGCGCGGTCGAGGCCGGCGGCGGCGCGCAGACGACCGATCCGGCCGCGCTGCCGCCCGGGCAGTACCAGGTTGTCGTCGTGGGTTCGCCCAGCCCTGGTGAGCTGCCCGGACCCGCGTACCAGGACGCCGCCGCGGGCGCCCGGGCCGGCGGTGAGCAACGGGTGTGGCTGGTCGAGCGCACCGGCTACGAGCTGGCCAAGGTCGACCTGGGCGAGGTCGAGGCCCGCGCGAAAGGGGCGCCGGTCTTCTGGGTCACGCCGGACAGCTCGCTGCCGAGTCTGCTCGGCAAGTTCCCGCCCGGCTCGATCGCGGGTCTGCACGTGTTCAGTCACGGCGTACCCGGAGCTCTGACCCTGCGCTACAACTGGCCCGACCACGAGGACTACGGACTGAGCCTGGCCGGCGCTCGTACCCTGACGCCCCAGGCCTTTGCCGCGAACGCGGACATCACCTTCGACTCGTGCAACTCCGGGACCGACCCCTCGTTGCTGCCGGGCCTCGACTACGGCGAGCGGAGTCTCGCCGCCGAGGTCGCCGACGCCACCGAACGTCCGGTGACGGCTTGGAGCGGCCGCACCTCGTATCGGCAGGTCAATCGCGGAACCGGCGGCGTCATGGGTTCGGAGGTCTTCGGCGGCGGCTGGCGGCCGGACTTCACGGAGGTGTACAGCGGCACCGTGCGTCAGCGCGTACCCACGGAATTCGTCACGCCACCGAGCCGGTCGGCGGGCGACTGGTCGAGTTGGTTCAAGATGAAGGCACGGCTGCCGGAGACCCGGCGTTTCCCGGTGAAGGACAAGGGATCCGTCACCGCCACGATCGCCGCCAGCAGTGAGTTCGAACCCATGCAGGGTGCTCAGATCACGGTCATCCTGCATCGCGACGTGAGCTGGGGACGGGACGACGACCTGACCGGATCGCCGGCCGCCGTGGTCGGGCAGGAGACCGCGACCACGTGGTCCGACCTCGAGGAGGGGACGTACTACATCGAGCTCTACCACCTCTCCGGACTGGAAGTGGAGGGCACGATCTCCGTCACCGTCCGGTGAACCGCGTGGCCGGTCTGGCACGCTTTCCCAGGTGAGCGATGTCGTGGACGTCGGCGAGGTGGTCGATCGGGTCTGGCGGGCCGATGCGGCCGGGATGCTCGGGGCCCTCAGCCGCCGGCTCGGGGACTTCGACCTTGCCGAAGAGGCGCTCTCCGATGCTCTCGCCGAGGCGCTCAAGCGCTGGCCTCAGGACGGCGTACCCGACAGCCCGTCCGGCTGGCTCGTCACCACCGGGTGGCGCAAGGCGCTCGACCGTCTGCGCCGCGACGCGGTCGGCCGCGACAAGGTGGCCCGGCTGGCGGTGGAGCCGGCGCCGGAGCCGGGCGTGGACGACCGGCTGGCGATGATCTTCGCCTGCTGCCACCCCGACCTGGCCGAGCCGGCCCGGGTCGCGCTGACCCTCTACGCCGCCGGCGGGCTCACCACGGCCGAGATCGCCGCCGCCTTCCTGGTGCCGCTGCCGACGATGGCGCAGCGGCTGTCCCGGGCCAAGCGCCAGCTCCGCGAGCGCGGCATCCGGTTCGAGGTGCCGCAGCCGCACGAGTACGCCGACCGGCTGCCGGCCGTGCTGGCGGTCGTCTACCTCGTCTTCAACGAGGGATATCTGTCCAGCGGCCGGTCTGCGCAGCGACGCGAGCTGGCCCGCGAGGGGGTCGAGCTGGCCCGCCAGCTCGCCGCGCTGCTGCCCCGCGAGCCGGAGGTCGCCGCCCTCGCCGCGCTGCTGGAGCTGCACCAGGCCCGCGCCGCCGCCCGGTTCGACTCGTGGGGCCGCATCGTGCTGCTCGAGGACCAGGACCGGCGGCTCTGGGACGAGGCGGCGATCGAGCGGGCGGCGCTGCGGCTGCGGTCCGCGGTGCGGCAGGGGCGGCCGGGCCCGTACCAGGTGCAGGCCGGCATCGCCGCGCTGCATGCGCTGGCCGTCTCGTACGAGGCCACCAACTGGGCCGACGTGCGATCGCTGTACGACCGCCTGCACGCGCTGGACCCGTCGCCGGTCGTGCTGCTCAGCCGCTCGGTGGCGACCCGGTTCGCGGTGGGACCGGCCGAGGCGCTCGACGAGGTCGAGGCGCTCGGCGACCGGCTGAGTGGCTACCACCTGTGGCACGCCGCCCGGGCCGACCTGCTGGCCGCGCTCGGCCGCCGCGCCGAGGCGCTGACGGCGGCCGAGCGTGCGCTGGAGCTGGCGACGAACCCCGCCGAGCGGGAGCTGATGTCCCGCCGCGTGGGCGAGCTCCGGTTATGAGCGGCTCATCACCGGCCGCACCTCCAGCGCGCTGATCCCCGCGGCGAGCGGCCAGGTAGCCGCCATCCGCGCGGCCTCGTCGATGTCGTCGCACTCGAGCAGGACGACCCCGCCGACGATCTCCTTGAGCTCGAGGTACGGTCCATCGGTGATCACCGGCTCGCCGTTCGCGCCGGCGCGCACCGTCTTCGCCGTGTCCCGGCCCTGCAGCTCGGCGCCGCCGTCGGCGACCTTGCCGGTCGGCTGCCACCGCTCGTACCAGGAGTAGATCTCCTTCATGACGTCCTGCTCGTCCTCCGGCGACAGGTTCGTCCACTCGCGGTCGTCGCCACAGATCAGCATCGCGTACCTCATCGTTGCTCCTTCATCGTCGAAGTGTTGCTTCGTCCTGGTGACGAACGGGCGCGCCCGGTTCTCGACACGTCCGGCCGATCAATCGTCGACGTACTCCGACAGGTTGGCCACGCTGGCGACCAGGGCGGTGATGTAGGCGTGGATACGACGCGTGGTGGCCACGACCGTGGCGAGCCTGGCCGCCATCACGTCCCGCGTGACGACGGCCGAGGTGTCGGCCGTCCAGACGATCACGCGGGCGAGGAGCGTCCCGATCAGGCCGCGAACGATGTCGCGGGTCAGCAGGATCAGATCGGCGGCGGACCTCGTGACCAGTGCCATCGCGGTGGCGGTGGCGGCGACGCCCTTCAGCGCCTCGACGTTGTTCGACATCAGATCCAGGTACGCCCGCACGTCCGGCCCGGCCGGCGCGGCGAAGTCGCGGTCGAGGCAGCGCCGGAGGTCGGCGGCGATCGCGTTCAGGTCGCCGGCCATCGCCGTCCACCGGGTGGCCTGGCCGGCGGCGATCTCCGGCGTGCCACTGAGATCGTCGAGCATCTGCCGCACCGGCTCGGCGTACGCCATCGCCCAGCGCAGCCCGCCCACCCGCAGCGCGCCGAAATCGTCCTCCACCGGGGCCACGAACTCCGCGACCGGGGCGAGCTCCAGCTCGGGTTCCACCCATTCCCGTCGCTCGACCAGCTCGAGCAGGTGGTCCACGACGTGGCTCATCGACTGCGGGCGGTCGTAGGCAACCGGCGCGTCGCCGCGGGCCAGGCCGAGCCAGTCCCCGAGCCGTTCCTCGCCGGCGGCCACCCGGCGAAGCCCGCGGACCACCAGTGCCAGGGACTCCTCGATGTAGGCCATCAGCTGGTCGTGCCGGACGTACCGGTCGCCCAGCCCGGTCAGCACCCACCCGCAGACCAGGCCAAAGGCCGACTGGTCCTCCCCGATCCGGCGGGCGTCGGCCCGGACCCGCTCGAGGCGCGTTCGCAGCCGGTCGACATTGGACGCATGGGAGCGCAACCGGCCCTCCCGTTGGTTCGAGGGACATGCAACCGTAATGCATTCGCAATCCGAAGGTACATACGCGCGCGTCGATGCGACCACTAGCGTCCGGGGATCATGCATGTCGTCCTGGCCTGGTTCTCCGCACGACCGCTGACCCCGGAGACCAGGGGCGCCTTCCGCGACCGGTTCGAGACCTCGATTCGCGGTCTCGTTCCGGCCAGTTATGTGCGTTATGAGATCGGCGGGGACGACTGGGGCGTGATCATGCTGCACCCTGGGCAGATCCCGTCCACGCGCTGGGAGGCCGTGCAGTCCGATGACCGGATCACCGCCGTTTCACTGGGCATTCCGATCGGTGCGCCGCGCGGCGACACCGGCATCGCCATGGCCCGCCGGCTGCTCGCCGGGGAGAGTGTTCACCGCGGCCTGGTGCCGCCGTTCGCCCTGATGGCGGTGGATCAGGACGGCGAGTTCGCCGTCCAGCAGGATTGGCTCGGCATGTGCCGGCTGTTCGCCGCCGAGTCGGGCGGGGTCACGGCGTTGTGTACGCGCCCGAGCATGCTCGGCCACTTCCTGCACGGCACGGTGGAACCCGACCTGGACGGGTGGACCTCGTACGCGGTGTGCGGCCACTTCGGCGGCGACATGTCGCCGATCCGCGGGGTCCGGCTGCTGTCTCCCGGTGAACGCATGACCGGCCGCCGGGGATCGGACGGCGGGTGGACGATCAAGTCGCGGATCGGCCACGCGGTCGACGACGTCGTGCTGGCCGGGCTGGAGGCGCAGGGCCGGCCGCTGGACGCCACGCTGGCGTCGGCCGCGGACGAGTTCGCCACGACCGCGGCCGCCATCCACGATCAGTACGACGACATCGTCCTGGGCCTGTCCGGCGGGCGGGACTCGCGGCTGATCGCGGCGTCGCTGGTGGCGGCGGGCCGGGTGCCCAGGCTGAACACGAACGACGACATCGCCGCGGAGGGCGAGATCGCGAGCGAGCTGGTCCGGATCCTGCGGGAGAAGCGCGGGCTCGAGGTCGTGCACAACGTGCGGCCGGCCGCCTCGCCGTCGGTCGTGCTGGGGGCCGGCCTGCGGGACCGTGTGCTGCGGCTGCAACGCTTCTACGACTACCAGTTCGCGTACTCCTACATCGTCCGGCCGCCGAAGCCGGAGCTGCTGCCCGCGCGCCCGGTCCGGGCCAACATCACCGGCGCGGGCGGCGAGCTGGCCACCGGGTTCTGGTACGGCAAGCCGGGCAGCGAGGCCGACCCCGAGCAGACGGCGATGGCGCACCTGATGCCGAGCCTCTCGGGGGTCTCCGCCGCCGCTGTGGAACGGGAGCGCGACCGGGTCGGCGAGCTGCTGCGACGAGCCAAGGACAAGGGGGTACGCGGCCCGCACCTGATCGACTACCTGTACCTGGTCGAACGCGTACGGCGGTGGTCGAGCGCCGCGTACTCGCTCAACATCGTCACGCCGTTCCTCAGCCCCTCGCTGGTGTCGGCGATGTTCGCGCTCACGCCGGAGCAGAAACGCGATCGCGTGCTGCACACCGGCCTGACCCAGCGCCTCGTCCCCGAGTGGGCGGACGTCCCGTTCTTCACCGGCCGCAACAACACCGGGACGGTCTCGACGGTCCCCAAGATCTGGGACGGCGACGGCGCCGAGGTCATCGCCGACCTGATCGACACCGCCGGCGGGCCGATCGCGGAGCTGGTCGACACCGAGGTCGTCGAGCAGATGCTGGTCAAGCCCAACCGGGCGGCGCCGCGGGGTCTGCAGCGGTTCACCTATCTGGCGCTGGCCTCCCACCAGCTCGAGCCGCACGCGGTGCGACCCTCGACCGGCGCGACGCACCGGCGCGTGCTCGCCCGCACCGCCGCACGCGACGAATCCGCGGCATCGAACCCGGTTCTTTCCCGGCTGCAGTGGATCAAGCGGACTTCGCCGGGCCGCGCCGTCTGGGCCGCAGTACGGACACATATCCGACGCAGGTGAGCTCTATCGGTTTCGTCGGCGGGGTTGCACCGTGCAGAATCGATCGACACTGATTCACGTCGTTCTTTCAACGGGGGCCTGCTGTGTCGTTCGACGGGTTCATTTCGTACAGCCATGCGGCTGATGGGCGGCTCGCGCCGTCCGTTCAGCGGGGTTTGCACCGTCTGGCAAAGCCTTGGCACCGGCGGCGTGCGCTGTGGATCTTCCGCGACCAGACCGGCCTTTCGGTCACCCCGCATTTGTGGACCTCCATTCAAAAGGCCCTGGACAATTCCGAGTATTTCGTCTTGATGGCGTCTCCCGAGGCCGCTCGTTCGCCGTGGGTGAACCGGGAGATCGAGCATTGGGTGGCCACCAAGCCGGCAGACCGGATCCTGCCGGTGGTGACCGACGGCGAGTGGCAGTGGGACCCGGCGGCCAAGGACTTCTCCACCGCGTCCACGGCCGTGCCGCGGGCGTTGCGCGGGGTGTTCGCCGAGGAGCCGCTGTATCTGGATCTGCGGTGGGCCCGCGACGAGCAGCACCTGAGCCTGCGGCACTCCCGCTTCCGGGATGCCATCGCTCAGTTGGCGGCGCCGATGCACGGGGTGAGCAAGGACGACCTCGAGGGTGAGGACGTCCGGCAGCACCGCCGGGCCGGCCGGCTGCGGCTGGCCGCCGTCGCGGCGTTGATGGTGCTGACCGTGCTGGCCTCGCTGACCGGGATGGCCGCGGTCCGCAACGCGGCCGAGGCCAACGCCTCCGCGGTGGAGGCCCGGCGTCAGCAGCAGGAGGCGTCGGTGCAACGCGGCAGCGCGGCCAAGTATGCGAACCAGGCGCGCCAGCAGGAGGACTCGGCCCGGAAAGAGGAGCGGCGGGCGAAGGCGGCGGCGCTCGAGGCGGAGCGGCAGGAGCGGGCGGCCCGGACCCAGAAGAATCTGGCCGACCAGGCATCGGCCGAGGTCAAGCGGCAGCTGGCCAAGGCGGACCTGGCCCGGGCTCAGGCGCGACTGCAGCAGGCGTTGGCGAAGCGGCAGAGCGAGCTGGCCCGGGAGTCGGCGAAGGAGATGCACCGGCAGCAGCTGCGCGCCGCGGAGCAGACCAGGATCGCCCGCGAGCAGCAGCGCCTGGCCGCGGAGGCCGGCGCCGACGCCCGCGAACAGAAGCGGATCGCCAAGGAGCAGGAGCGGCTGGCCCTCGAGGCGGGTGCTCTCGCCCGTCAGGCGGAGAAGGTGGCCAAAGAGCAGGAGCAGCGCGCCAAGGAGGCCGCCCAGGAAGCGGCCGAGCAGAGCGCGGAGGCGTCCAGGCAGCAGGCCAAGGCGGAGCAGCAGAAGCGGATCGCGGTCAGCCGCCGGCTCGTCAACGAGGCGAAGAGCGCGATGGACGACGACCCGCAGGGGGCCCTCAAGCTCGGCATCGCCGCGCAGAAGATCCTCCCCGACGCCGAGTCCCGCCGTGAGGTCGCCAACCTGATCACGTCGAGCCGGCACGCGGGCACCATCGGCGACGTCCGGATGGTGGCCTACGGTCCGGACCAGCGTCTGGTGACCGTCAACCGGGACAACACCGTGTCGCTGTGGGACGGGACCGACCGGACCCACCCGGTCCGGCTCTCCACCTTCGGTGACGCCACCCCGCCGTACGAGGACTTCGACTTCCTTCTGGACAACGCCGTGGAGCTGAGCCCGGACGGGCAGACCCTCGCCGCCATCGGGCGTTCGAAGCTGATCCTGTGGGACGTCGCCGATCCGAGGAGCCCGGCGCAGATCGCCGCGCTGCCGGCCGTCGACCGCACCTACTCCTCCGTCGCGTTCAGCCCGGACGGACGCACCCTGGTCACCGGCGACATCGCTTCCCACCTCGGGTTCGCCACCCTCTGGGACGTGTCCGACCGGGCCGAGCCGACCCAGCTCGCCAGGCTGGAGCAGGGCCGGAAGCCCGCCGCCTCGGACTTCGCGTTCAGCGCGGACAGCCAGACCCTCGTGGTGGCCGACGAGGGCACGACCATCTGGGACATCGCCGACCGGGCCAAGCCGGTCAAGCGCAGTGAGATCGCCAGCCCCGGCGGCACGTACGCGATCGCCTTCAACCCGGCCGAGCCGGCCCTGGCGATCGGGGACAGCGAGGCGCTGACCATCTACGACCTGACCGATCCCGCCTCGCCGCAACGCCGCACCACCGTGGTCAAGAACGCCGGGACCCCTTCCCTTTCGCTGGCCTACAGCGGGAACGGACGCATCCTGGTCTCCGCCGGATGGGACGACGGGAAGGCCCGACTGTGGGAGGTGGACGGGTTCCAGTCGAGGGAGATCGGCCGGGTGTCGGGCCGGCACGCGATGAACTCGCTGTCGTTGAGCCGGGACGGCCGGACGCTGGCGACGGCCGACAGTTCCACCACCGGGGTGCTGTGGAACGTGGCCGAGTACGCCGCTCCCCGCGATCGCGCGACCGCCCTCACCGGCCACATGTTCGCCATGCGGGCCATGCGGTACGGGCCGGACGGCCGATGGGTCACGACCGTCGACGACCAGGGCACGGCGACCTTCTGGGAGGTGCGGGACCGGATCAAGATGGTCCAGCGCGCCACGGCCGTCGTCTATCCGCCCGGACGTGGCGGGGTCGACTTCGCGGCGATCAGTCCCGACGGCCGCACCATCGTCGCCGGCGGATACACCTCCGGGATGCACGTGACGGACGTGAGTGATCCGGCCGCGCCGGTGACGGTCGCCTCGATGACGCCGGAGGCCCTCAACGTGCTGGCGTTCAGCCCGGACGGCCGTACGCTCGTCGTCGGCGACGGCAACAAGCGCAACCTCTGGGACCTGACCGTGCCCACCAGCCCCAAGCCACTGGGCACGCTGACAGCCGCCCGGGCGGAGGGCGGCACCGTGGCCTTCAGTCCCG
>NZ_JBFAZH010000052.1:0-15249 GCF_040681735.1 Actinoplanes sp. NPDC051633
CCAACGCGCTCGACTTCGACGACCTGATCATGACCACGGTCAACCTGCTGCGCGCCTTCCCGGACGTGGCCGAGCACTACCACCGCCGCTTCCGGCACGTCATGGTCGACGAGTACCAGGACACCAACCACGCGCAGTACGCGCTGGTCCGGGAGCTGGTCGGCACGAGCGCGCACGACCAGGACGTACCGCCCAACGAGTACGACGTCCCGCCCGCCGAGCTGTGCGTCGTGGGTGACGCGGACCAGTCGATCTACGCCTTCCGGGGCGCGACCATCCGCAACATCCTCCAGTTCGAGGAGGACTACCCGGACGCGACCACGATCCTGCTGGAACAGAACTACCGCTCGCCGCCACCAGCAGCAACGGCAGCCGCCGCACCAAGGTCGCGAGCCGGCCCCAGACCAGCAGGCTGGCCTCGTCGGCCCAGTGCATGTCGTCGACCACCAGGATCAGCGGCGCCCGTTCGCAGGCCTCGCGGACGAAGCTCACCAGCCCGGCGTCGCCGTCGCCGTGCACCTGCTCGGCGGCGGAGGCGGTTTCGAGGTCCAGGGCCTCGAGCAGGACCTGCAGGGGTACGCGCTGCCCGAGCTCATCGGCGGCCGCCCAGGCCAGCTGGCACCCGCGCCCGGCATCCTTGGCCCGCACGAACGCACACTTGAGCAGCTCGGATTTGCCGATGCCCGCGTCGCCCTCGATCCACACCGCACCGCCCCGGCCGCCGGCCACGGCCCGGACCATGTCGGTGAGCAGCTCGACGTGATCGGCCCGGCCGACGAACGGTGCGCCGGACCCCGACCGGGTGACGTGCACGGGAACGTTGTGGATCAGCGGGCCTCCGCCGACCGGCGCGGGCGGTGTGGTGGCCTCTCCGGACAGCAGCTCCTGCTGGATCCTCCGCAGCGCCGGCCCGGGCTCGATGCCCAGCTCCTCGACCAGGATGGTGCGCGCCGACTGGTAGACCTCGAGCGCCTCGGCGGTGCGGCCCGCGCCGGCCAGCGCCCGCATGAGCAGCTCGTACAGCGCCTCGTGCAGCGGGTGGTCGCGGACCAGTCCCTGCAGCTCGGTCACCACCTCGCCGCCGCCGCCCATCTCGAGGGTCGCCCGAGCCCGCTGCTCGAGCATGCTCAGCCGGAGCTCGGCCAGCCGCCGTCGCTCGCGCTCGACATAGGGGCCGGAGACGCCCGGGTAGGGCTCGCCCTGCCACAGCGCCAGAGCCTCGTCGAGCACGGCGACCGCGCCGGGCCGATCGCCGTCGCGCAGCCGCCGCCCGGCCTCGACCCGGCACTGCACGAAGCGTTCGACGTCCACCGAGGTAACCGTGAGTTGATAGCCGCCGGCCACTGTGGTGAGCCGGTCCGCGGCGGTGCCTAGGGCTCGCCGCAACCCGGACACATAGGTGTGCAGGCTGCCGCCCGCGCTCGCCGGCGCGTTGTCGCCCCAGACGGCGGCCACCAGCTCGTCGCGTGGCACCGCCCGGCCGGCCTGTGACGCCAGCACGGCGAAGACCGCCCGCTGACGGGACGGGCCGAGCGCCACCTCGGCACCCTCCACGAGGGCCCGTAACCGCCCGAGCACCTCCGCGTGTAGCCCGCCCGCCACGAGTACTCCCGCCAGCTGTTGCCCGTTTGCTCCTAGCCCGAGACATTGTCGTGCATGATTGCAACCTCAACCATCTCGAGACGGCAGGCAAGCGAAAGTGGTAGCTCAGCCACTTGTGGCGGGTCCGGACACGTGGGTGGGCTACCACTTTGGGTGCGGCGGCCGCGGGCAAGCGAAGAGTGGTAGCTCAGCCGCCTTTGGCGGCCCGGTTCACGTGGGTGGGCTACCACTTTCGGTGCGGCGGGTGCCGGCGGGCGCGGAGTGGCTCGTCAGGTGACTCTTCGGAGCTTGACCAAGTAGGTCTGTGCCACCACGACCACGGCCAGGAACGCGCCGCTGATCACCTGCTGGTAGCTGGACTGCACGTTGCCCACCTGGTTGATCATGTTCTGGATCACGCCCAGCAGGAGCACGCCCGCGATCGTTCCCGCGATCGTTCCCGCGCCGCCGGTCAGCAGCGTTCCGCCGATCACCACCGCCGCGATCGCGTCCAGCTCCATGCCCGTGCCCAGCACCGTCACGCCGGAGCCGAGTTTCGCCGCGTTGATCGCCCCGGCCAGGCCCGCGAGCAGGCCGGAGAGCACATAGACCCAGATTTTGGTACGCCGGACCGCGATGCCCATCAGGCTCGCGGCGTCCTCGCTGCCCCCGACCGCGTACACCGCCCGGCCGAACCGGGTCCGCGACAGCACCACGATGCCGATCACCGAGAGCACCGCGACCAGCCACACCTGATAGCCGATGCCGAAGAACGTCCCGGTGCCGAAGCTGCGGAACGCGTCGCTCTTGACCAGGTAGGTGTTCGACCCCTCGGTGCTGAGCGCCCGCATCAGGCCGCGCGCCCCCAGCAGGGCAGCCAGCGTGACGATGAAGGGCGCCATCCGGGTGTACGCGATCAGCACGCCGTTGAGCAGCCCGATCGCGCCGCACAACGCCAGCGGCGCCAGGAACGCCGTCCACACACCCCACTGGGACGCGTACGCCGCGACCACCCCGCCGAGCACGTAGAGCGAGCCCACCGACAGGTCGATCCCGCCGGTGATGATCACGAAGGTCATGCCGAGCGCGATGAGCAGCGGCGGCGCCGCGGCCACCAGCAGCGTGGCCGCGTTGTCGTACGAGCGGAAGTTCGGCCAGGCGATCGACGCGATGATGACCACGATGACGAGCACCGCGAGCGCGCCCTGCCGCTGCACCACGCCGACGATGCGGTCGGTGCGCTCGGCCCGGCGGACGTCCTCCGCCACCGCGGCGGCCGGGACCTCTGGGTCGGTAGCGAGCTGTGTCACCGGCTCTTCCTCTCACGGGCGACGTAGACGGCGATCAGGATGATGACCGCCTGCACCATCTCGGTGGTGGAGGGCTGGAGATTGTGCTTGATCATGGTGGCGACCACGAGCTGCATCAGCAGGGCGCCGGCCACCGTGCCCAGCACGCGCACCTTGCCGCCGGTCAGCGGGGTGCCGCCGACCACGACGGCGGTGATCGCCGACAGCTCGATCAGCAGGCCGACCGCTGAGGCGTCGCTGGACTGGATGCGGGCGACCGCGAGCACACCGGCGATCGAGGCGAGCACCGAGCAGATCACGTACACGGAGACGAGCACCCGCTTGACCGGCAGGCCGGCCAGCTCCGCCGAGGCGCGGTTGCCGCCGATGGCGAGCAACCGCCGCCCGAAGACGGTGCGGCGCACGATGAACGCGACGATCAGCACGAGCACCACGGCGATCCAGACGAGCACCGGCAGGCCGAGGAAGTCGCCGGAGCCGAGGTAGATGAAGTCCTCGCTGCGGATGTCCTTGAGCTGACCGCCGGAGATCACCAGGGCCAGCCCTCGACCGCCCACGAACAACGCCAGCGTCGCGACGATCGGTTGCAAGCCCACCCGGGCCACCAGGGTGCCGTTGATCAGGCCCACCACCAGGCCGGCGACCAGCGAGATCAGGATCGCCGCGATCACCCCGTACCCCAGGTAGAGGGGGATCAGGGCGGCAGCGAGGGCCATCACCGAGCCGACCGACAGGTCGATGCCCTCGGTGCCGATGACCAGCGCCATGCCCAGCGCGACGATCACGATCGGCGCGACCTGGATGAGCTGGATGCGCAGGTTGCTCCAGGTCAGGAAGTTGGGCGTGAAGATCACGTTGTAGAGGACCAGCAGCACGATCGCGGCGTAGACGCCGTAGGCGGGCAGCCACGCCTTGACGCGGGCCAGGTCGATGCCCGGGCGGGTGGCGGCGACGTCGGTGCTCACGATTCTCCCTCATCTGAAGAGGCCGCGGCCGCGATCGTGGCCAGCAGATCCTCGGTGGTGACCTGGTCGCCGATCAGATTGCCGACCACCACGCCGTCGCGCAGCACCACGACCCGGTCGGCGCCCTCGATCAACTCCTCGGCGTCCGACGAGACCAGCACCACGCCGAGTCCCTCGCCGGCCAGCTCGTCGATCAGCGACTGCACCTCGGCCTTGGCGCCCACGTCGATGCCGCGGGTCGGCTCGTCCAGCAGCAGCACCTTGGGTTCGGTGGCGAGCAGCCGGGCGAGCAGCACCTTCTGCTGGTTGCCGCCGGAGAGGTCGCCGACCCGCTGGTCCGGGCTGGAGGCCTTGATCTGGAGCCGCTTCATGTACTTGTCGACGACCGCGTCGATCTTCGCGTCGGACACCACGCCGAACCGGGACATGCGGGGGAGCACGGCCAGCGCGATGTTCTCGCGGACCGACAGGCCGGCGACGATGCCCTCGGCCTTGCGGTCCTCGGGCTGGATCGCGATGCCCGCCTTGACCGCTCGGACCGTGGTCGGCCGCCCGAGGGACGTGCCGTCCACCTCGACCGAGCCGCCGTCCAGCGGGTACGCCCCGCCGATCGCCTTGATCGTCTCGCTGCGCCCGGCGCCGAGCAGTCCGCCCAGGCCGACCACCTCGCCCGGCTTCACGTCGAAGCTGATGTCGTGCAGCTTGCGCCGGCTGTTCAGATCGCGGGCCAGCAGCACCGGCGCGGCGTCGGTGTCACCGGTCATCTCGCCGGAGAACGCGGTGGCCCCCTCGCGCCGCACCTCGGACATGTCCCGGCCGAGCATCAGCGACACCAGCTTGATCCGCTCGAGGTCGGCGAGCCGTCCGGTGTGCACGAGCTTGCCGTCGCGCAGGATCGTGACGGTGTCGCAGATCTGGTAGAGCTCGTCGAGCCGGTGGCTGACGTAGAGGATGCCGATGCCCTGGGCGTGCAGGTCGCGGATGACGCCGAAGAGGGTTTCCACCTCGCGCGGCTCCAGCGACGAGGTCGGCTCGTCCATGATGACCACGCGGGCGTCGATCATCACCGCGCGGGCCAGCGCCACCATCTGCTGCGCGCCGAGCGCCAGCGTGCCGAGCTGGCGGCGTGGGTCCGCGGTGACGCCGTAGCGGCGCAGGATCTCAGCCGCCTCGCGGTTCATCCGGGTCTCGTCGAGCGTGCCGAACCGGCTGCGCGGCTCGCGGCCCAGGAAGAGGTTGTGCGCCACGCTCATCAGCGGGATGAGGTTGACCTCCTGGTAGATGGTCGAGATCCCGGCCTTCTGCGCGTCCATCGGGGTGGCGAAGGCGGCCGCCTCGTCGCGGTATCGGACCTCACCGCCGTCCGGCTGGTAAACCCCGGTCAGCACCTTGATCAGCGTGGACTTGCCGGCGCCGTTCTCGCCCACCAGCGCATGCACCTCGCCGGGCTGCAGGGTGAACGAGACATCGTCCAGGGCGCGTACGCCCGGGAACACTTTGGAAACGCCCACGACTTCTAGCAGCGGCATGAACGCATTCACTCACTTCCGCACATAAACAGTCAAGGGGCCGATCTATAACGAAAGATCGACCCCTCGACGATGACCGTCAGCCCAGCGGCGCCGCGTTGTTCCACGTGGCGTCGGCGGCGTAGGAACCGCCGCTGGGTGAGTCGATCCAGACCTCCTCGGCGCGGTGCCGGACGTGGTAGCCGGGGTAGTTGAACGACTCCAGCGACACGTTGCCGCCGCCGCCGTTCAGTGGCTGCTGCGCGCAGAACGTGGCGTCCTGCTGGAAGGTGATCGAGCCGTCGCTCGCCGCCTTCTGCAGGCGGTATCCGGCGTGCCGCAGGAACTGGCCGGGATAGTTGGCCGACTCGAGCGAGAAGCAACTGCTCTCCGCCAGCCCGGCGCGGACGATGAACGTCGCGTCCAGCCGGTCGGCGGCCACGCTGCCACTGTTGATCACGTCGGTCCGGGCCAGGCCGTCGCGGTGGCGCAGGTAGCGCGTGTCGAACCCGGCGGTGGTGACCCGGAACGACCGCCGCTGCCCGACCGGCAGGTCGGCGCCGCTGCGCCACCAGCCGGCGGTCACGGCCCACGTCGCGTCGGCGGTGAACGACCCGCCGTTGTTCGGGTCGATCCACACCTCTTCGCTGCGGTGCCTCAGGTAGTAGCCGGGCGTGTTGGCCGACTCCAGCGAGGTGCCGCCGCCGGAGAGGCCCGGCCGGGCGCAGAACGTGGCGTCCGCCGCGAAGGTTCCGCCGCTGTTGGGCTCGCTGTAGACGCGGTAGGCCCGGTGCCGCAGGTAGCTGCCCGGGAAGTTGCGCGACTCGAACGAGTAGCAGGCGCCGTTCGACAGCCCGGCGCGCACGATGAAGGTGGCGTCCTGCTTGTCGCCGGTCGAGCTGCCCGCGCCGATCACGTCGGTCCGCGCGGCGCCGTCCCGGTGCCGCAGGTAGCGGTCGGTGTAGCCGGCGGTGGTGACCCGCAGTGAGACCGGCTTGTTCAGCGACAGCGTGGTGCCGTTGGCCGCGCCGAGCACCCGCAGATGCACGTCGCGGGCACGGGCGAAGTCCATCTTGCGGATCTGCCGGTCGTAGGTGAAGAAGCCGTTGAGCTCCTCCTCGACGTCGGTCGGTTCGGTGTAGACCGAACCGGACAGGCCGTTGCCGTTGATCAGGTCGACGAGCCGGTTCGTGATCGCGATGTAGCGGTTGGTCAGCGCATTCGAGTCGGGCAGCCACTCGTAGGCGAACTTGCCGGCGGTCGGCCACTCGTTGGAGGTGCGCAGGCCGAGGCCGCCGTACTCGCCGTTGACCGCGATCCGGGTGGCCGTCGGCGGGCGGGTGATGCCCGGGCCGACGTACTGGTGGTCGTCGATCACGTCGCCGTTGCCCGGGTCGGGGTCGGAGTCGCAGCAGTTGGAGCCGGAGTTGTGGTTCACCAGCCGGGTCGGGTCCCAGCTCTTGACCAGGTCAGCGATGCGGCCGGCATCGTACTCGCCCCAGCCCTCGTTGAACGGAACCCACTGCACGATCGAGGTGATGCCCTTGTGCTCGTCGACCATCTCGCGCAGTTCCTTCTCGAACCGGGTACGCCCGGCCGACGACGGCTCCCGCCCGCTGGCCAGCGCCGGCATGTCCTGCCAGACCATCAGCCCGAGCCGGTCCGCGTGATAGAACCAGCGGTCGTTCTCCACCTTGATGTGCTTGCGGACCATGTTGAAGCCGAGCGCCTTCTGCTGCTCCAGGTCGAAAGCGAGCGCGGCGTCGGTCGGGGCGGTGTAGATGCCGTCCGGCCAGTAGCCCTGGTCGAGCGTACCCAGCTGGAAGACGAACCGGCCGTTCAGCGTGGGTCGTAGCACGCCGCCGAGCATCGCCTTGCCGAGCGAGCGCATCCCGAAATACCCGCCGACGGCGTCGCCGCCGGCCATGGTCACCCTCAGCGTGTAGAGGAACGGGTCGTCGGGGGACCAGAGGCGGGCGTTGGGTACGGGCACCCGGAAGCTCGTACCCGTGGTGCCGTTCGCCGTGCCCACCACCGTGCCGCCGCTGAGCACCTGCGCGGTCACCGCCGCGCCCGCCTGCGTGCCCTGCACGACCAGGTCGAGCCCGCCGGCCGCCACGTTGGGCGTGGTGTCCAGCCGCGTGACGTGCGCCGGGGTGACCGGCTCGAGCCAGACGGTCTGCCAGATGCCGGAGGACGGCGTGTAGAAGATGCCGCCGCGGTTGGTGCGCTGCTTGCCGACCGGGATGTCCTGGCCGTTGGTCGGATCCCAGACGCCGACGATGATCTCGTTCGCACCGGCCCGCAGCTGGGCGGTGATGTTGTATGAGAACTTGTCGTAGCCGCCCTCGTGCGTGCCGAGCAGCGTGCCGTTGACCCACACCTTTGACTGCCAGTCCACCGCACCGAAGTTGAGCCGCACGTTCCGCCCGGACCAGGCGGCCGGGACCGTGAAGGTGCGCCGGTAGTACATGAAGTCCTGATGCCGCTGAATGCCCGAGAGAGCGCTCTCGATCGGGTACGGGACAAGCACCTCTTCACCCAGCGTCTGGTTCACCGGGGGAGTGTTGATGTTGGCGGCGCCGGCGAACTGCCAGATGCCGTTGAGGCTCTGCCAGTCCGGCCGGGTGAGCTGCGGCCGGGGGTACTCGGGCAGTGGGTTCGTCAGGGAGACCTGGTTGGTCCACGGTGTGGTCATCGGCGGCGTCTTTGGGACGAACGCCGCGGCGGGGGAGGACGTGGCGACCAGCGTGCCGGCGGTGGCGGTCAAAGCCGCGACGAGCAGGCGTAGCCACGAGTGAGGATGTGCAGTCACGTTCTCTCTCCTTCGAGAAAGTGTGCTGATGAGAGAATCATCGTGACTTAGTAAACAACCTGTTGCAATAGAGAACCTTCTATATGAACAGCGGCGGCGCCGCTGCCTGCGACGCCGCCGTGTCCTGCTGGTCGTGGATCAGTACGCGCTGCCGATGTCCGCCTTGGCGTTGCTGGCGTCGTACTGCCGGTCGGAGATGATGATGTCCTCCGGGATCGGCTCGCCGTTGAAGAACTTGGTCGCCGTCTCGAAGGCCAGCGGGCCGAACCGCGGGTTCGACTCGATGACCGCCGACGCCCAGCCGTCCACGACGGCCTGCACGGCGCCCTTGGTGCCGTCGATCGTGACCACCTTGACGTCGCCGGCCTTCTTGCCGGCGCCCTTGAGTGCGACGATCGCGCCGAGCGCCATCTCGTCGTTCTCGGCATAGATGCCGCTGATGTCACCGTTGGACTGCAGCAGCTGCTCGGAGACCTTCTGCCCCTCCTCGCGGGAGAAGTTGCCGGTCTGCTCGAACACCACCTGGACGTCGGGCGCGACCTTGGCGATCTGGTCCTTGAAGCCCTTGGTCCGCAGGGTGGTCACGTTGTTGCCGGGCGAGCCCAGCAGGATCGCCACCTTGCCCTTGTTGCCGAGCGCCTTGGCCATCTCGTCGGCCGCGCGCTGACCCTGCTTCTCGAAGTCCGACCCGATGAAGGTCAGGTAGTCGGTGCACGGCTTGGCGTTGATCTTGCGGTCGATCGTGATGATCGGAACCTTCTTGGCCGACGCCTTGGCGAACACCGCGTCCCAGCCGTCCGAGTTCAGCGGCGCGATGACCAGCAGCTGCACGCCCGAGTCGATCATCTGCTCGACGTCGCTGATCTGCTTGTTGAACTGCGAGTTGGCGTTGGTCGTCGTGAGGTTGGCGGCCGGGATGCCGATCTTGGCGGCCTCGTCCTTGATCGACTGGGTCTCGGCGATCCGGAACGGGTTCGCCTCCTTCTCCGACTGGGAGAAGCCGACCTTGGCCGTCTTGAGGTCGACCTTCGTGCCGCCGTACTGCTCCAGCGTGCAGGTCGCCGCGCCCGGGGCGGCCGACTGCACGACCTGCGCGCCCGACGAGGCGGTGCCGCTGCCGGCGCCGGCGTTGCCGTCGTCTTCCGACTTGGCGCACGCGCTGACCAGGAGCAACGCCGCGCCGAGGGTAATGACCGCCGGCCTCAAACGGCCGGTACGAGCATTCATGTCAATGGCTCCTTGTTGGGTGGGTACATCAGGGGGTAATCACCCGGAAACACATTCCCCCACTATCAAACGTTTGTTGTCAAGGTCAACGTCATAACCAATCAGAAACGAACGTAGCGCCCCTCGGGGAGCGCTCTCTGCCCGTTAAGGCCTGCCCGTCGAGGTCGGTCAGGGCAAAAAGCCGAGGGTGGCAGGGCACCGGGCGCCGAGCGGGCCCTCACCACCGAATCGCGTCGGGGAAACTGGTGTCCATGTCCGCGGACCAGCCCTTCGCGGGCGACGTGTTCCTCGATCTGGCCCGTGACGGGCGGCTGACGATCGAGGCGGCCGAGGCCGAGCGCCTGGCCGGCTCGCTCGAGCTGACGCTCGCCGCGGTGCTGGAGCGGCTCCGCGTCGTCGAGAGGTGGCGGCAGCTGGACGCGCCGACCCTGGACGGGTTGCCCGGCCCGGCCGCCCAGGTGGTGGCCGACGCGATCTTCCAGGACCAGACCGTGCCCGGCCGGCTCGAGCAGGCCGCCGACGAGCTGCCGAAATACATCGCCGCCCTGCGCGCCGCGGGGCGGAGGTGAAGAGGTTCCGAGCCCGGCTCCTGGAGCGGATGTAGAGAATCTGTGGAGCGCCTCCTCCGACACTGTGCCCCCTGAGCGCCAGTGGAGGAGGACCACGTGGAGACGATCAGCATCGTTGTCCAGGCGGGCGACCCGCTCACCCGGGCCGGCCTGCACACCCACCTGCAGGGCAGCCCCGGTGTCGCGGTGCTGCCGCCCGACCGGTGGGCCGACGCGGGCGTCCGCGTGGTCGCCGCGGACCGGCTGCGCACCGAGACGGTGGCCGCGCTGCGCCGGGCGGCGGCGGACAGCGCCGCGCCGGTCGTGCTGATCGTCGACGAGATCTCCGAGGACAACCTGCTGACCGCCGTCGAGTGCCGGGTGGTCGCGGTGCTGCCGCGCGCGGCCGCGACCGCCGAGAACCTGACGCGGTCGGTGCGGACCGCGGCGGCCGGCGGCGGGATGCTCCCGCCGCAGCTGGTCGGTGAACTGATCAAGCACGTCGAGCGGCTGCAGCGCGAGGCGCTCAGCCCGGCCGGCCCGGGCGCCGGCGGGCTGTCGTCGCGCGAGATCGACGTGCTCCGGCTGATGGCGGACGGCCTGGACACCAACGAAATTGCCGGGCGTCTCTGTTACTCCGAGCGTACGGTCAAGAACGTCATTTACGGCGTGACCCATCGGCTGAAGCTGCGCAACCGCTCGCACGCGGTCGCGTACGCGCTGCGGACGGGTGTCATTTGAAGGCGAGCCAAGGACGTGGATCTGATCCCGCCCCCCAAGGCCCGTCCCGGCGATCGGGTGGCGGTGATCTCGCCGTCGTGGGCCGGGCCCGGTGTCTATCCCGAGGTGCACGAGCTGGCGATGCGCCGGCTCCGCGATGAGATCGGCATGGAGCCGGTCGAGTTCCCGACGACCCGCCGGGTGGACGCCCCGCCGCAGGATCGGGCCGCCGATCTGATGGCGGCGTGGGCCGACCCGTCGATCCGGGCGGTGTTCGCGACGATCGGGGGCGACGATCAGATCACCGTGCTGCCACACCTCGACCCGGCGGTGTTCCGGGCCCACCCCAAGCCGTTCTTCGGATACTCGGACAACACCAACCTGCTCAACTGGTTGTGGACGCACGGTCTCGCCGCCTATCACGGCGGGTCCACAATGGTGCATCTTGCCCGCGGCGCCGGGCTGCACCCGGTGTCCGCCGGCTCGCTGCGCGCGGCCCTCTTCGACGCCGGCGAGCGCGAGATCACGCCGGTCGACTCGTTCTCCGAGGAGGACAATGCCTGGGGTACGCCCGCGGCGCTGACCACCTCACCACCGGCCATCCCCAGCCCCGGCTGGGTCTGGCACCGGGCCGACCGCGTGGTGAGCGGCCCGACCTGGGGCGGCAACCTCGAGATCCTGTCCTGGAACCTGGCGGCGAACCGGTGGATCCGGCCGGTCGAGGACTACGCCGGCTGCGTGCTGATGCTGGAGACCTCGGAGGAGATGCCGTCCGCCCACGAGGTCTTCCGGATGCTGCGCAACGCCGGCGAGCGTGGCCTGCTCCAGCAGTTCCCGGCCGTGCTGATGGCCACCGGAAAGGCCACGTTCTTCGCCTCTCCGCGACCACCCGAGCAGCGGCAGAAGTACCGCGACGATCAGCGGGACGCCGTGCTGCGGGCGCTCGAGGCCTACCACCCGTCGGCGATGGTGGTCTTCGGTGTCGACTTCGGACACACCGACCCGCAGTGGATCCTGCCCTACGGCGGCCGGGTCACGGTGGACGGACCGGGCCGGCGGGTCATCGCCCACTACTGAAGCTCGGCGTTCAGCCGGGTCAGCTTGTGCGGGTTGCGGACGGCGAAGATCCGGCTGATCCGGCCGTCCTCGATCACCAGGCAGGCGACCGTGTTGAGGGCGCCGTCCTGCTCGAACCGCATGGCCGGCCCGCCGTTGGCCCGCATCGGGTGCACCTGGAAGTCGCCCGACTGCTTGGCCCACGCGGCCAGCAGGGTGGCAACCTTGCGGACGCTCGTGACCGGGCGGGGTGCCGCCGCGGCGAGGCCACCGCCGTCCGCCACCAGGACGACGTCCGGCGCCAGCACGTCCAGCAGCCCCTGCAGGTCACCGCCGCGCACGGCGGCCAGGAACCGCTCGACGACGGCGTCCTGCTCGGCGCGGCTCACCCGGACCCGCGGCCGGCGGGCGGCCACGTGCTCGCGAGCCCGATGAGCGATCTGCCGGACCGCCGCGGGCGTCTTGCCGATCGCCTCGGCGACCTCCTCGTACGGCGTATCGAAGACCTCCCGCAGCACGAAGACCGCCCGCTCGGTCGGGCCCAGCGTCTCCAGGACGGTCAGCATCGCGTACGAGACACTCTCCGCGAGCTCCACGTCCTCGGCCACGTCCGGGCTGGTCAGCAGCGGCTCAGGCAGCCACTCGCCGACATACTCCTCGCGCCGCCGGGCGAGCGTGCGCAGCCGGTTGAGCGCCTGCCGGGTGACGATCCGCACCAGGTACGCCCGCCGATCGCGGATCTCCGCCCGGGCCGCGTCGGCGAGGGCCGCCCACCGCAGCCAGGTCTCCTGCACGACGTCCTCGGCGTCGGCGGCCGACCCGAGCATCTCGTACGCGACCGTGAAGAGCAGGCTGCGATGGGCGACGAACTCGTCGGCACTCATGACCGCGAGGCTATGCCGCTCGGCCGGGCCAGCGGAGGCAACCCGCAGGACGAGGCGAATCCCTGGCCCTCGACGCCCAGCGCGACGTTCGTCCGGGCGTAGAAGTTGGCGAGTGCGACGTACGCGGTGAGCTCGACCAGCGCCGCCGGGCCGAGCTGCTCGAGCAGCCGGGCGGACAGCTCGTCGGTCACGGCCGGCGGCGTCTGCGTCATCGCCTCGGCATACTCCAGCACGTCACGTTCCAGCGGCGTGAAGACCTCCGACTCCCGCCACCGCGGCACCTCGCGGGCCTTAGCCACGTCCAGCCCCTCGTTGTGCGCCTGGAAGTAGCCCAGGTCGAGGCAGAACGAGCAGCCGATCAACGAGGCCGCGGCCATGTGGCCGAAGGACTTCAGATCGGCGTCGCAGGCGTCCCACTTCGAGGACTTTTGACCGAGGGCGAACTGGAACTTCAGCACCTTCCGGTTGTGCCACATCACGCCGAGCGGCTCGGCGACGGTCCCGAACATCTTCTTGCTGACCTTCTTGACGATGGCGCCGTAGACGCCGGTGATCTCGGCCGGCGGCACCCGGGTGTCGTTGGGCATTTCTCCTCCTCGGTCGGTGTCCGGGCATGAAGACACCGGCCGAGAAGGAGATGTGACAGCCCGCCTCAGGAGCAGCGCCAGAGCAGCGGGATGGTGTCGCGCTCGCCCGGCTGCTCACCGGCGACGGTCCGGCCGTCCACGCTCGCCGCGTTGACCACGCTCGGCACCGGGCGGTCGGAGAGCGGCGGCAGATTCGCCGGTGGCCGATCGCGGAAGACGACGGCGTTGCGCTCCGGCTTCGCCGTCAGGCCGACCATCGCGCCGGACGCGGTGATCGCGGCCGGGTGCGTGCCCGGCAGGGTCTCGAGCCGGTTCCGGCTCAGGCTCCACCGGGCCGGGCGGCCGCCGGAGTGCGGCGCGTCCTTGAGGGCGGAGCCGAAGTTGCCGTCATCGGCGCTCGGGCCGGAGGTGCCGTAGACCCAGTCGCCCGCGATGCCGAGCGCCGTGCCCTCGGCGCCCCCGGGCAGCTCCCGTGCGGCACCGGCCGCACTCCACACGTACGGACGGTCGTTCGCATAGCCCACCACGACCCCGTCCGCCGAGATGCCCATCGCCCCGGCCGAACCGGGCGCGGGCAAGGTGCGGATCTCGCCCGGCTCGCCGGCCGGCCAGAGCACCGCCTTGTTGACGTCACCCGGGCCGCCGGCGACACCGACGATGTCGCCGCGAGCGTTCACCCCGGTCGCGAACATGTTGTCGTGCCCGGGCAGTCCGGGCAGGATCTCGGCGTGGCCGTCGCGGAACACCCAGGCGGCCAGCTTGTGGTTGCGGGTGACGCCGCCGACCACGACGCCGTCGTCGTTCACGCCGAGCGGGGTGGCGCTGCGTCCCTCGATCTCGATCGTCCGCAGTTGGCCGGCGTCCCACAGCAGCGCCGCACCGTTCTCGCCGGTCTCCTCCGATCCCAGCGTCGCGCCACCGACGAACCGCCCGGACGGAGCGACGGCCGTGGCCGTCGCGTGGTCGGCGCCCTTCGGCGCCGGCAGGCGGCTGACCCGGCACTGCACCGGAGCCTGCGCGGGCGGCACATCCGGCTGCGGCACACTCGCCGACGGCGGCCGGTGGCCGACGGCGAAGACCGCGCCACCCATGGCCAGCACCCCGGCCGCCACAGCGGCGCCGGCGGCGGCGCGGCGGATTCCCACCCGGCGGCGCCCGATCGCCATCGCCCGCTCGATGCTGACGTCGAGCGGCGGGACCTGCTGGTCACGCAGCGGCGCCAGGGTCTCCGTCCCGAATCGGTCATCTTTGTCCATCGGTCCTCCCCGCAGAGGTTGGGATCGCGACCGGCTGATCCAGCAGCCGTCGCATGGCGGCGAGCCCACGTGCGGTCTGGCTCTTGACCGTGCCCTCCGAGCAGTCGAGTGCGTTCGCGACCTCGTCGACCGGAAGGTCGTAGATGAAGCGGAGCACCAGCACCGCACGCTGCCGTGGCGGCATCCGCCGTAGCGCCGCGACCAGCAGCGATCGATCCTCCGAACCGGCCGGCCCTGTGAGCGGCGGCGCGTCGGGAACGGTCGCGGTGAGCTGGATGCGCGCCCACGGCTGCCGCCGCTCGATCAGGAACCGGCGCAGGAGGATCTTGCGCACGTACGCGTCCAGGTGCTGCACGGCGCGCACCCTCGACCACTTCACATACAGCGTGACCAGGGTGTCCTGCACCAGGTCGGCCGCTCGGTGCCGGTCGCCGCAGAGGACGTACGCCATGCTTTGCAGCCGCGGCATGGCGCCCGCGGCGTACTCGGCAAACTCGCGCTCCCACTCCGCGCGCATCGGCACCTCCCGGTTGTGGCTCGCCGCATTGCTGATGCGCCGGCCGCCCCCCGAGGTTGCCTCAGCCGTCGGGTTTATTACGCGGAGACCAGGCCGAAGAAGTCGACCGTGGCCTGGCGCCGGGCGCTCGCGCCGCTGACCGAGGCGCAGCGCCGCATGTTCGTGGACGCCATGCCGGCCTAGGAGGCCGCCGTCGAGGCTGTTCGCTCATTCAATCCCACCACGCTTTCTTCGAAAGTAATGACTTAATATAAATCTAGCTTACAGAGTAAGCC
>NZ_JBFAZH010000053.1:0-15247 GCF_040681735.1 Actinoplanes sp. NPDC051633
GACGCGACGGTCGAGGTGGTCGGGATGATGTGCAGGCCGGCGTTGCCGAAGACCTTGTGCCGCCCGCCGGCGATCGGCTCGAGGGAGGAGGCGACGACGCCGCGCAGGACGTCGCGCGCACCGTCCAGGTAGGAGGGGGACCGGGCCAGGTAGAAGCCCGCCGAGCGGTAGTGCAGCAGGGCCGGGTCGTCCGGGCGCAGGGCGGCCGCCACCGCCGCGTTGCCCTCGTGGCCGGACGATCCGATCGTGTAGAAGCCCTCGTTGAAGCTGCGCAGCCAGCGCGCGGCCAGGTCGAGGTGCCGGGCGGTCAGCTGGGCGTCGAAGAGCTCCTGGGCGCGGGCACCGGACAATGAGGAGCCGTCGCGCACCGGATCGTCGGGCGCGCGGCGCTCGGCGGGTGGCTCCAGGGCGGACACCGCGTCCCGGAAGCGCTCGTCGAGGTTTTGCGGGGTGGTCACCGCCCCAGCATTCCCGACCCACGCGAGGCTTGCCACGTCAGAAATCGGCCACCGCGCCGCTGATCATGTGCTGCCATCGGTTGATGAGAAGGTTGGCGCTCGGTGTGGTCTGGCTCTCGTGCACCGGTTTGTTGTTCCTGGCCATCGACCTGTACACCTAGGCCATGCGCTCAGAGGTGATCACGATCCGGACCGGCGGCCGCCCGGTGGTGCGCGACATCACCAGCGAGGCCGCCGACTTCGTCAAGGGCGCCGGCGACGGCCTGCTGCACGTCTTCGTGCCGCACGCCACCGCCGGGCTGGCCATCATCGAGACCGGCGCCGGGTCGGACGACGACCTGCTCACGGCCGTCGACGACCTGCTGCCGGCCGAGGACAAGTGGCGGCACCGGCACGGCTCGCCGGGGCACGGGCGCGACCACGTGCTGCCGGCCTGGATCGCGCCGTACGCGACGCTGCCGGTGCTCGGCGGCGAGATCGCCCTCGGCACCTGGCAGTCCATCTGCCTGGTCGACCCCAACGGCGACAACCACACCCGCCACGTGCGGCTCAGTTTCATCCAGGGTTAGTTACCCCCTAGTACGACGGTCGGCGTGACGATGTCCCTCGCGAGGGGGCAGGATGGAGGCAACTCCGCGAGCCGCACACAATGCGGCGGCGGCCGAACTCGACCTGCGAGGGACTGACTGTGGCTACGGAACGCAAGCGCCCGGTGATCAGTGACGGCCTGCCGAGCCAGCTTCCGGACATCGACCCCGAGGAAACGAACGAGTGGGTCGAGTCGCTGGACGGCGTGATCGACGATCGCGGCGCCAAGAGGGCGCGATACGTCATGCTGCGCCTGCTCGAGCGGGCCCGTGAACGCCAGGTCGGCGTTCCTCCGCTGACCTCCACCGACTACATCAACACCATCCCGCCGGAGCAGGAGCCCTGGTTCCCCGGTGACGAGTTCGTCGAGCGGCGGATCCGGGCGTTCATCCGGTGGAACGCGGCCATGCTCGTGCACCGCGCGCAGCGCCCCGAGATCGGCGTCGGTGGTCACATCTCGACCTACGCGTCGTCCGCGTCGCTCTACGAGGTGGGCATGAACCACTTCTTCCGCGGCAAGGACCACCCCGGTGGCGGCGACCACATCTTCTTCCAGGGGCACGCCTCCCCCGGCATGTACGCGCGGGCGTACCTGGAGGGCCGGCTGACCGAGCATCAGCTGGACGGATTCCGCCAGGAGCTGTCGCACCCCGGTGGCGGCCTCCCGTCGTACCCGCACCCCCGCCTGATGCCGGACTTCTGGGAGTTCCCGACGGTCAGCATGGGCCTCGGCCCGCTGAACGCGATCTACCAGGCGCGGTTCAACCGCTACCTGCAGAACCGCGGCATCAAGGACACCAGCGACCAGCACGTGTGGGCGTTCCTCGGCGACGGCGAGATGGACGAGGTCGAGTCGCTGGGCGCGATTGGCCTGGCCGCCCGCGAGGAGCTCGACAACCTCACCTTCGTGATCAACTGCAACCTGCAGCGGCTGGACGGGCCGGTCCGCGGCAACGGCAAGGTGATCCAGGAACTCGAGGCGTTCTTCCGCGGCGCGGGGTGGAACGTGATCAAGGTGGTCTGGGGCCGGGAGTGGGACCCGCTGCTCGCCGCGGACACCGACGGCGCGCTGGTCAACCTCATGAACGTGACGCCCGACGGCGACTACCAGACCTACAAGGGCGAGTCCGGCGGGTACGTGCGGGAGAACTTCTTCGGCCGTGACCCGCGCACCCGCAAGCTGGTCGAGGGCATGACCGACGACCAGATCTGGAACCTCAAGCGCGGCGGCCACGACTACAAGAAGCTGTACGCGGCGTACAAGGCGGCGACCGAGCACACCGGCCAGCCGACGGTGATCCTGGCGAAGACCATCAAGGGCTGGACGCTGGGCTCGCACTTCGAGGCCCGCAACGCCACGCACCAGATGAAGAAGCTGACCCTCGACGACCTCAAGCAGTTCCGCGACCGGCTCTACCTGGACATCCCCGACTCGGCGCTGGAGGACAACCCGTACCTCCCGCCGTATTACCACCCGGGCGCGAACTCCGACGAGATGCAGTACCTCCAGCAGCGCCGCAAGGAGCTCGGCGGGTTCCTGCCGTCGCGGCGGACCACGACGATCCCGCTGGCGATCCCGCCGACCGAGCGGTTCGGCGACGTCAAACGCGGCTCGGGCAAGCAGAAGGTGGCCACCACGATGGCCTTCGTCCGCCTGCTCAAGGACGTCATGAAGGACAAGGAGTTCGGCGCGCGCTGGGTGCCGATCATTCCGGACGAGGCGCGTACGTTCGGCATGGACTCGCTCTTCCCGACCCGCAAGATCTACTCGCCGCACGGCCAAACCTACACCTCGGTGGACCGGGAGCTGTTCCTGTCCTACAAGGAGGCCACCAACGGCCAGATCCTGCACGAGGGGATCAACGAGGCGGGTTCCACGGCGAGCTTCATCGCGGCCGGCACGGCGTACGCGACGCACGGCGAGCCGATGATCCCGCTGTACATCTTCTACTCGATGTTCGGCTTCCAGCGCACCGCGGACGAGCTGTGGGCGGCCTCCGACCAGATGACCCGCGGCTTCCTGCTCGGCGCCACCGCCGGGCGCACCACGCTGAACGGCGAGGGCCTGCAGCACGAGGACGGCCACTCGATGCTCATCGCGGCGACGAACCCGGCGGTGGTCGCCTACGACCCGGCGTTCGCCTTCGAGATCGCGCACATCGTGGAGAACGGCCTGCACCGCATGTACGGCGAGAAGCAGGAGAACATCTACTACTACCTCACCATCTACAACGAGCCGATCCTGCAGCCGGCCGAGCCGTCCGGGGTCGACGTGGAGGGCCTGCTCAAGGGCATCTACCGCTACTCGCCGGCACCGGAGACAACGGGCGCGAAGGCGCAGATCCTGGCCTCCGGCACCGGCATGCAGTGGGCGCTGAAGGCTCAGCACCTGCTCGCCCAGGACTGGGGCGTGGCGGCGGACGTGTGGTCGGTGACCTCGTGGACCGAGCTGCGGCGGGATGCGGTCGAGACCGAGGAGTACAACCTCATGCACCCCGGCGACCAGCCGCGGAAGCCGTACATCCACCGCAAGCTCGAGAAGACCGAGGGCCCGGTGGTCGCGGTCAGCGACTGGATGCGCGCGGTGCCCGACCTGATCAGCCGCTGGATCCCGGGCGACTACACGTCGCTGGGCACCGACGGCTTCGGGATGAGCGACACCCGGCACGCGCTGCGCCGGCACTTCCACGTCGACGCCGAGTCGATCGCCGTGGCCACGCTGCGCCAGCTCGCGCTGCGCGGCAAGGTGCCGTCGCACGTCCCGGCCGAGGCCGCCAAGAAGTACGCGATCGACGACGTCAACGCGGCGCCGGTCGGCGAGACGGGCGGCGACAGCTAGGAGCCACCGTCCATGAGGTGCTTCAGATGGGAGTCCAACCGGTCGAAGTTGGTCTCCCAGAAGTGGCGGTAGTGGTCGACCCAGTCGGCGGCCGGGCGCAGCGCATCGGCCTCCAGCCGGCACGGCCGCCACTGCGCCTCGCGTCCCCGGGAGATCAGGCCGGCCCTCTGGAGCACCTTCAGGTGCTTGGAGACGGCCGGCAACGACAGGTCGAACGGCTCGGCGAGCTGGTTGACCGTGGCCTCGCCGGCGGCCAGCCGGGCCAGGATCGCCCGGCGGGTCGGGTCGGCGAGCGCCCCGAAGACCACGCTGAGCTGATCCGTGGCCACGTCAGGCCGGCACGTAGGTGAGCACGGCCACCCCGGATTTCGTGGTCCAGGAGTCGGCCAGGGACAGCGCGATCTTGGTGCCGTCGTCCCACAGCTTGCGGCCCGCGCCCAGCACCACGGGGAACTGCATGATCCGGTACTCGTCCACCAGGTTTTGCTTCGCCAGGTAGTTGAGCAGGTTGCCGCTGCCGTTGACCACGATGTTGTCGTACTGCCCCTTCATCTCGCGAACGGCCTCGGCGACGTCGCCCTGGATGAAGGTGGCGTTCCACTCCGGCTCGGTCAGCGTGGTGGTGGCGACCCGCTTGGGCATGGCGTTGAACTTGCGGCCGAACTCGCCGGTCTCCGCCTCCATCTTGGGCCAGGCCTCCTTGAAGCCCTCGTACGTGCGCCGGCCGAGCAGCTGCACGTCGGCGGTCATCGTGTTCTGGAACTGCCAGTCCTGCAGCTCCTCGTTGAAGAACGGGCCGCTCCAGCCGGGCTCCTCGAAGACGCCGTCGACCGTCACGTACTCCACCGCATAGATCTTGCCCATGACACCCTCCGCATTTTACCAATCGGTTAATTAGCTGCCCGGTAAACTACCGAGGCCAATAGAGTCGGTCAAGTGAAGCTCGACGAAATCCTGCGTCTGCGCATCGCGCGGCACCATCTCGGCGCCGCCAAGGGCAAGGACGTCGTCGCCGTCGCCCGGCGGATCAGCGGACTGCACGCTCAGGTGACGTCCTCCGCCCAGGCCGCGGCCGACCTGCGTCTGCCGAAGGCCGCCGACCTGGAGCGCGCGCTCTACCAGACCAAGACGCTGGTACGCACCTGGGCCGCCCGCGGCACCCTGCACCTGCTGCCGGCCGCCGATCTCCCCCGGTGGGTGGCCGCGATGAGCACCCGCACACGGGAGAGCACGGCCTCCTGGCTGCGCTACAACGGCGTGACCGCGGAACAGATGCGCGACCTGGCCGCAGCGCTGCCGGACGTGCTCGGCAACACGCCGCTGACCCGCGAGGAGCTCGCCACCGGCCTGATCGCCGCGACCCGGCACGACCACCTCGCCGAACGGCTGACGCAGGGCTTCGGATCGATCCTCAAGCCGTTCGCCTTCCGCGGCCTGCTCTGCTCGGGCCCGCCGCGCGGCCGCAACGTCACCTTCGTCGCGCCGCAGCAGTGGCTAGGGCCGTTCGAGCCGCCCCCGGCCGAGGATGCGATCGACGCGATCATACTTGAGTACCTGGGCGCCTACGGCCCGGCCCGGCCCGAGGAGTTCGCGCGCTGGTTCGACCTCAAGCCGCCGCTGGCCAAGAAGTCGTTCCAGCGGCTGGCCGACCGGCTCACCGAGGTTCCCGGCTTCGGCCATCTGCCGGCCGAGCTCGACGGCGACGTTCCGGCCGAGGACACCGTGCTGCTGCTGCCGGCGTTCGACCCGTACGTGGTGGGCAACACCGGCCGGCTCGACCAGATCAGCTCGGGACCCAAGGCGGCGGTGTCCCGGCCGCAGGGGTGGATCTCGCCCACCCTGGTGGTCAACGGGCGGATCGAGGGCGTCTGGGAGGATTCCCCCGGGGGACCGCGGGTGTCACCCTTCAAGAAGTTGCCGGCGGCGGTGCGCCGGGCGCTTCCGGAGAAGGCGATTCTCGTCTAACCTCCGAGAAACTTTCGCGTTAGCGGGGGGACGTCAATGGCGGTCGCGGCGCTCGCCGAGCCGGTGGTGCCGGTCCGAAAGCCGTGGATCGGGCTGCTCTTCGCGGCCAATCTCGGCCTGTGGACGGCCTGCTTCACGCCGATCCAGGTGTTGCTGCCCATCCAGATCGACGAGCTCGGCGTCTCCGGCAAGGAGGCGGCGCTCGGCTGGGTGACCGGCATCGGCGCCCTGGTCAGCATCATCGTCGCGCCGGCCGCCGGGCTGCTCTCCGACCGCACCAGGCCTCGGCTGTTCGGCCGCGCCCTCGGCCGGCGGCACGTCTGGACCGTCGGCGGCGTGCTGCTCACCGTGCTGGCGCTGGTCTGGCTGGGCCAGGCACGGTCCGTGGTGATCGTCGCGGTGGCGTGGGGCCTGGCGCAGGTCGGGCTGAACGCGATGCAGGCCTCGCTGAGCGCGGCGGTGCCGGACCGGGTGCCGGTGGTCCAGCGCGGCTTCGTGTCCGGGTGGGTCGGCATGCCGCAGGCGCTCGGTCTCGTGCTCGGCGCCGTACTCGTGACCGCGATCTTCACGTCGGTCGCCTCCGGCTATCTCGCGCTCGCGGTGACGCTGCTCGTGCTGGGCGTCCCGTTCGCGCTGCTCACACCGGACCAGCCGCTCGGGTCGCGGCAGGTCGCCAAGCCGACCTGGCGGATCGGGTTGCGCGCCCACCCGGACTTCGCCTGGGCCTGGGGTACGCGCTTCCTGGTCATGCTCGGCAACGCGCTGGGCACGCTCTACCTGCTGTATTTCCTGGACGACAAGGTGCAGCTGGCCGACCCGGCGACCGGCCTGTTGATCCTGATCCTGCTCTACACGTTCGGCATGGTGGCCACCGCGGTGATCGGCGGCCGGCTCTCCGACCGCTCGGGCCGCCGGCGGATTTTCGTGGTCTGGTCCGGCGTGGTGATCGCGGTGGCCGCGATCCTGCTGGCCATCTGGCCGACCTGGCCGATGGCGCTGGTCGCGGCCACCATGTTCGGGCTCGGCTTCGGCGTGTACCTGGCGGTCGACACGGCGCTTATCACCCAGGTGCTGCCCACGGCCACCGACCGCGCCAAGGACCTGGGCGTCATCAACATCGCCTCGTCGGCGCCGCAGGTGCTCGGCCCGGCGATCTCCGCTCCCCTGGTGACCCACCTGGGCGGCTACCCGACCCTGTTCGCGGCCACCGCGGTGGTCACCCTGCTCGGCGCGGTCCTGGTGATGCGGATCAAATCGGTCCGGTAGGGGCCCGCAACGCCAAACCCAAAGTGGTAGCCCAGCGGGGCATCCGGGCCGCGGATGGCCTCGTGGGCTACCACTTTCTGTCAGGGGAGCGTCCAGCGCTGGTTCGCGCTGCCGGCGCAGTCCCAGATCTGCAGCCGGGTGCCGTTCGCCGAGGAGTTGCCCGTGGCGTCCAGGCACCGGCCGCTCGCCGGGTTGCGCAGCGTGCCGTTCGACTGCGCCTGCCACGCCTGAGCGCCGGTGCCGTTGCAGTCGTAGAGCTGGACCGGGGTGCCGTTGGCGGTGCCCGCCGCGGTGATGTCCATGCACTTGCCCAGCGCCCGCACGGTGCCGTCGCCGCCGACCGTCCAGGTCTGCGCGTTGGTCCCGTTGCAGTCGTAGAGCTGCACCGCCGTGCCGTTGGCACTGCTCGCGCCGGCGACGTCGACACACTTGCCGGCGATCCCGGTGATCCGACCGGTGCGGCCGGTCGGCGGCGGCGGCGTGGTGCCGCCGGTCGCCACCTCGTAGATGGCGCTGACCAGCGAGTTGGCGCCGGTCGCGTCCTGGGACAGCTCCCAGTTCATGATGCCGCCGGCGTTGGCCATCGCCCACTGGGTCTTGCGGCGGATCGTCGGCAGGCCGTTGTAGCACTGCTGCGCGCCGCCCGCGGTGGTGCAGTCACGGTTGGCGTTCGCCGGGTCCATCCCGACCAGCTGGCTGTACGTGTAGTAGCCCGGCCGGCTGTAGAACGGCACGCCGAGCACGGTCTTGGCGGCCGGCAGCCCCCGGCTCTTCCAGAAGTTCGCCGACGCGATCGACCAGTCGTAGTTGGCGTGCGGGCTACCGCCGTCGTACGCCATGATGTTGAGCCAGTCCACATAGCCGAAGACCGCGGGCTGCACGCCGTTCGCGGTGCCGCCCTCGCTGACCACGGCCGCGGTGAGCAGCTTGCCCTCGTTGTGCAAGGCGCCGCTGAGCTGCTGCATCAGGGCGGTGTAGTTGTTGCCCGACTGTCCGGGATCGGGGTATTCCCAGTCGATGTCGATGCCGTCCAGGCCGTACTGCCGGACGGTGTTCAGCACCGTGTTGACGAACGTCGTGCGGGTGCCGGCGTTCGCGGCCAGGGACTCGAAGGCGGAGTCGTTGCCGTCGTTCCAGCCGCCGATCGCCAGCGACACCTTGGTGTTGTTCTGGTGCGCGAGGCTGACCAGTTGCTGCAGCTTGGCGGTGTTCTCGATGGGCTGGAGGGTGCCGTTCGCGTTGGGGAGCGCGAACGAGTAGTTGATGTGGGTCAGCTTGGCGTACTGGACGGCGGTGGCGCTGCCGGCCCAGGACGGCATGTAGCCGACACTCTTGAAGCCGTTGGGGAGTACGGCGGCCTGCGACGTGCCCTGCATGGCGATCGCGACGGCGGTGCCCGCGAGCGCCACCGCCATCGTGGCGGCCGCGGCTCTGAGTGGGGATCTCATGGCCGTAAATATTAAGAAGGTTAAAAGATATTCGTCAATACACGATGTGAAGAAAGGTCGGTGACAAATCGTTCGCGGCGCGCCGTAGGCTTGCCGGGTGACTGTGCGCGTACGTTTCGCCCCTTCTCCCACCGGTGAGTTCCACGTCGGCGGCGCCCGCTCGGCGTTGCAGAACTGGATCTATGCCAAGCAGCACGGCGGCGTGTTCGTGCTGCGCATCGAGGACACCGACGCCGCCCGCAACCGTCCCGAGTGGACCGAGGGCATCCTGTCCGCGCTGGACTGGATCGGCATCGAGCGCGGCACGTACGAGGGCCCGTACTTCCAGTCGTCCTACGCCGCCGAGCACACCGCCGCGGCCACCCGCCTCTACGGCGAGGGGCGCGCGTACTACTGCGAGTGCACCCGTGAGGACGTCCAGCTGCGCAGCCAGGGCAACAAGACGCCGGGCTACGACGGGTTCTGCCGCGATCGCGGGCTCGGGCCGGGTGAGAAGCGGGCGTTGCGGTTCCGTACGCCGGACCAGGGCGAGACCGTGGTGACCGACCTGGTCCGGGGCGAGCCGACGTTCCGCAACGAGCTGCTCGAGGACTTCGTCATCGCCCGCAGCGACGGCAGCGCGGTGTTCCTGCTGGCCAACGTCGTGGACGACATCACCATGGGGATCACGCACGTGATCCGGGGCGAGGAGCACCTCCCCAACACGCCGAAACAGCAGCTGCTGTGGGAGGCGCTCGGGGTCAAGCCGCCGATGTGGGCGCACGTACCCGTGATCGTCAACGAGAAGCGGCAGAAGCTGTCGAAGCGGCGGGACAAGACGGCGCTGGAGTCGTACCGCGACGAGGGCTACCTCGCCGCGACCATGCGCAACTACCTGATGCTGCTCGGCTGGGCGCCGTCCGGCGACCGCGAGATCGTGCCCTGGTCGGTGATCGAGGACGAGTGGCGGATCGACGACGTCAACCACGCCCCGGCCTTCTTCGACATCAAGAAGCTGCGCGCCTTCAACGGCGACTACATCCGCGCGCTCAGCCACAAGGAGTTCGCCGCCGTGTGCGCGCCGTGGCTGACCGGCACCGGCACCATCGCGGCCCCGCCCTGGGACCCGGCGAGCTTCGACTCGGCCGTGTTCGCCGAGGTCGCGCCGCTGGCGCAGACCCGGATCGCGACGCTCGCCGAGATCGTGGACTACGTGGACTTCCTGTTCCTCGACGAGCCGGTCCGCGACGAGGCGTCGTGGGCCAAGGCGATGAAGGAGGGCGCCGGCGAGATCCTGGACGCGGCCGGGGTCGCGTTCGCCGCCGTGCCCGAGTGGTCGGCCGAGCCGCTCAAGGCCGCCCTCGAGGAGGTCGGCACCGAGCGGGGGCTCAAGCTCGGCAAGACGCAGGCGCCGGTGCGGGTGGCCACCACCGGACGCTCGGTGGGCCTGCCGCTCTTCGAGTCCCTCGAGGTGCTGGGGCGAGAGCGTACGCTCGCCAGAATCGCCGCCGCCCGGGCGACCCTTACCTGATCGTTATCTCCCAAGAGCAACCTTCACCCGCCCTGCGGCGTCATAGGTATATGACGATCGGGCCACCGGGTGACCGGGGCCCACACCACTCGACCGGTGTGGGTACCATCTGGCTGCCGATCAACGGCCGTTCCGATCGCGGCGGTGGATCCCAGATAGCTCCAAATCGGCCTTTAGTCAGATGCGCCGAGCCGAGTTTGCGGGAAGTCTGTCCGAGACGGCGCGCATCACGGGGCAGCGGGGAGGCCGGGCGATGGCTCGAGGGGTGATCATCCGATCGATTGCGGCTGCCGGTGTTCTGGTCGCAACCGTCGGTTTGAGCCTGGGTCTGGTGGCGGGCACGGCACAGGCGGCGCCGAAAGCGGCGAAGCCGACATCCGTCGTGATCACCGGCAAGGGCATCCAGAAGATCACCATCGATTCGGCCAAGCGTCCCGAGGCGTTCCAGTTCCTCCTCAGCGAGGTGAGCTGGATGTCCACCGCGACGCCGCAGACCACCCCGCCCAAGGCGAAGAGCCTGGGGCCGAAATACACGGTCGCGGTGATGGCCAAGAACGCTCCGCAGCAGATCTACGAGCTCTACCCGCTGGCCGTCGGCGGTCCGCGCGCGCACCGCGGGGCAAAGCAGCCGACGGGCGACAAGACGGACGGCTGGTTCTACGGCCGGCTGACGATGTCCGAGGCGCTGCGGGTCAGCGGGGTGCCGCTGAAGGCGCGGCCCGATCTGATCAGCGGCGGCATCGGCGGCGGGCTCGGCGAGCAGGTCTCCGCCAAGGAGGTCGACCCGGTCGAGACGGCCAACCAGGTGATGGTCCAGATGCGCCAGCTCTTCCTGCTCAACGGCGCCGTCCTGGTGGTCATCATGTTCGGCCTGGGCGGCATCGCCTACCTGATCCGCCGCAAGGTCTGACCGGCTAGCGGCCCACCGGCACGGGGACCTTCAGGACCGGGCAGGCCGGGTCCGGTCCGTTGCAGCGTTCGCCTTCGTCGAAGGCCGAGGACACGCGTACGTCCACAGCCAGGCCGGCGGTCTCGGCGGCGGTCAGCGGTGGCCGCCCCGCGGCGGCGTCGCCGGTTCCTCGCTCACCGGTCGCCATCACCGCGATGACCCGCCCGTCGGACAGCCGCCGGGCGATCGCCTCGTGCACCTGCCAGTCGGCGTCACGATCGTCGGTGTACCGGGTGTATTCCAGATCGTCCCCGCCGCGCAGCGGCTTCGCGCAGGCGTCGGCGTCGGCGCGGACCGGGAAGCAGAGCCCGTCCGGCGCCGCGTATGCCGACACCTCGATCAGCCCGCGCGGGCGGCCCGACCTGGAGTCCACGACGGAGTACTGCCGCCAGCCCTCGCCACGGGCCGGCTCGCGGGGCAGGGCGCGCAGCCCGCGCGGGCCGATGACCGAGGCGACGGCGCCGAGCAGCGGGTCCACCACCGGCGTCGGGCCGGGCGCCGGGGCGGCGACGCCGGGGTGGTTCGTGCCCGGGATGACGGCGGCGGTCAGGGCGTACCCGACGGCGGCGACCAGCAGCGCGGTCACCGCTCCCCCGGCCACCACCCGGCGCAGCCGTCCGCGGCGGATCAGATCGGCGCGGCGGTAGACGTCGTCCACCCCGTCGCCGACCGGCGGTTCACCGACGAACACCGTGGCCAACAGGGCGCCGAGCCGGTCCGGCGCCGCCGCCCCCGAGGAGGACGAGGGTTCGGGCTCGGCTTCGGCCGCGGAGACGGCGCCGGTGTCCTTCGCGGGCGCGGTCATGCGGGCACCGCCTCGGCCGCCTCCGCTGCCTCCGCCCCCGCGGGTGCGGCCGTCCCCTCCGCCGCCTCCGGCGACTGCGCGAGCAGCCGGCTCAGGGCGGCGGCGCCGGCCGCCGCGTAGGCCTCGACCCGCTCGTCGGACAGGTCGAGGATGTCGGCGATCTCGTCCACCTCGAACCCCTCCCAGTGCCGCAGCACGATCACGGCCCGGCACTGTGGCGACAGCTCGTGCAGCGCGTCGAGCACCAGAATGGTCTGGACCGGGTCCTCGCCGGACGCCTCGGGCGTGGCCACGAAGACGTGTTCGCGGCGCGCCCGCCGATGATGGAAAGCGGACATCACCTCGGCGCAGACGTACGCCTGCGGGTTGTCCACGCCGCCCCGGCCGCTCTCCGCGACCAGACTCGCCAGCGCCGCGCGGGTCACCTCGTCGGCGAGCACCCAGTCGCCGCCCATCAGGAAGGCGGACCTGCGCAGGTCCCGGTAGCGCTCGCACACGAACTCGTGCAGAGCCTGGTCGTCATCGGTCGGCATCTCGCCCCCGCGTCGCGTACCCGAATCGGTCTTGAAGGTCTTTTATAGGCCCCAAACCGCAAGATCATCGGAGAACTGCGACCTCGACCATCCCCACGAGGTCGTCGAGGTCGGCGTCGAACTCCGACGACGGGTCCGCCGCGGCGGCCGCGGGGAGCCCGCCGGTGACCTCGCCGGTGCCGTAGCCGAGCAGGAACGCGCAGATCATCCGGGCCAGCCGCGGCACGTCCTGCGGGCCGACGCCCGCGTCGTGCAGGACCCCGCGCAGCGCCGCGGTCAGCCAGGACGCCGAGGCGGCCGCGGCGGGCCGGTTCAGCAGCAGAGGGAAGGCGCCGGGGTGGGCGTGCGCGAGTCCCCGCACGGCCCTGCCCAGCGCCCGGAGCCGGTGCTGCCACTCGACCGCGGGCGGGTCCACGTCGAACTGGGCGCAGGCGGCGCCCAGCTCGATGTGCAGGAGATCGACCAGGCCGTCAAGCAGTGCGTCCTTGCCGCCGACGTACGGATAGAGCGCCATCGAGGTGAGCCCGACCCGCTCGGCCACCGCACGCATCGACATGGCCGCCAGGCCGTGCTCGTCGACGAGCGCGAGCGCCTGGTCCAGAATCAGCCGCCGCTTGTCGTCCACCGGTTCAACTTGGTGCCCTTTGCTGCCGGGCACCCGCGGAGCCCGGCGGACGCGCCGCGACGCCACCCGAAGGAGCGACCTAACACCAGCGTCCGGGAGGACGGCCGCGGCCGGCCACGCGGCGGCGCGGGCGGACGGCGCCGTGCAGATGAGCGCCGGCCCACCCGCGCAGGCGCGAGCGGCACCCGACCCGGGCCGGGACGTAGTCGGCGTCGTCCTCGGCGGGCGAAACAGGCTCCTCGGCCTCGGCCGGCTCGGCGCACAGCCGGCCATCATCGCGGTCGCTCATGTCGCCTCCTTCTCTCTCGCCGGTCGACCCGTTCCATCGGCAGCGCGATGCTGCGCTTTACCGGTCGGACGACACCATGCCAGGTCACCGACCGAAATCACGGGAGAGGCGCACCGCGAGACCCGACAAATCAGGCAAAGTTTCCATAACGCCGAAGGGCGCGCCACCACGGACCGGTTGTCGCCGCCCATCCTTGCTCGCTCACTCCATGGTCACCAACAACAACTCCGTTGCGTGACCAAACTAGCGGGTAACCGGGCAGTTCTCCCTGTTCAGGCGGGCAGAGGTCATCACTGCTGGTGATGCCCGACCATTAAAGATCGCAGAACGCTGGTTGCGGCGGACATGGCATGCTGGCGCTGTGGCCACCGGCGCGGATCAGCAGAGTGGGCAGCAGGGCGGCAAGCCGCCGCCGGCCGCCACGCTGCGCCGGATCGAGCGGCACGCGGGCAAGCTGGCCAGCAGCGCGGTCGCGAAGATGGACGAGACGCTGCCCTGGTTCCGGGCACTGCCCGCCGATCAGCGCTCCTGGGTCATGCTGGTGGCCCAGGCGGGCGTGCGATCGCTGGTCGAGTGGCTCCGCTCGGGCGGCACCCTCGCCGCGGACACCCAGGAACTCTCCGACGAGGTCTTCGCGGCAGCACCGCGCGCCCTCGCCCGGGCGATCACCCTGACCCAGACCGTGCAGCTCATCAAGGTGACCATCGACGTGGCCGAGGCCGAGGTGTCCGCGCTGGCCGCGGCCGGCGAGGAGGAGGCGCTCGCCTCGGCGATCCTGAAGTTCTCCCGCGAGATCGCCTTCTCCGCCGCACGGGTCTACGCCCGCGCCGCCGAGTCCCGCGGCGCCTGGGACCTGCGGCTGCAGGCGCTGCTGGTGGACGCACTGCTGCGCGGTGACACCCCGGACACGATCGCGAGCCGCGCGGCCGCCCTCGGCTGGACGGACAAGCCGCCGGTCGCGGTGGTGGTCGGCCGCACCCCGGGCGGCGACATCACCGCCGTGCTGCACTCCGTGTACCGCGCGGCCCGCCGCAGCCAGGTCGAGGTGATCGGCGGCGTGCACGGCGATCGTCTGGTCGTGGTGCTCGGCGGCGCGGACGACCCGAAGCTGACCGCCGGACACCTGCGGGGCAGCTTCGGTGAGGGGCCGATCGTGGTGGGCCCGGCGGTTCCCTCGCTGGATCAGGCGACCGAGTCGGCGCGCGCGGCGCTGGCCGGGTTCCGGGCCGCGCCGGCCTGGCCCGGGGCGCCGAACCCGGTGGCCGCCGACGATCTGCTGCCGGAGCGGGCGCTGGCCGGCGACTCGGACGCCCGGCGGATCCTGCGGCACGACGCGTACGGCGCGCTGGTCCGCAGCGGTGGCGGGCTGCTCGAGACGCTGGACGCGTTCTTCGCGGCCGGCGGGGTCCTGGAGAGCACGGCCCGAGGGCTCTACGTCCACCCCAACACGGTCCGCTACCGCCTCAAGCGGGTGACCGAGGTGACCGGACTGTCCCCGCTGGACGGGCGGGACGCGTTCGCACTGCGGCTGGCGCTGACCTTCGGCCGGCTCGATCCTGCGACATGAATCACCATCACGGTTGATGGATCGTTCAGTGATTTATCGCCATCCATATCGCCGCCAGACCGGCCAAATCCTCCCCCCACTTGTAGGAACCCAACAACGCTCGTCGTAGGGTTTCGTGCAGTGCAGCAGCCGCGCATCCAGAGCTGATCCGGGAGAGTCAGAAACGTGCTCGCCGTTCTCTCGCCCGGACAGGGCTCCCAGAAGCCCGGTTTCCTCGCCGCGTGGCTCGAGCTGCCCGGCGCCGAGGCCCGCCTTCGCTGGTGGTCCGCGCTGGCCGGCGTCGACCTGATCCACCTCGGCACGTCGGCCGATGCGGACGAGATCAAGGACACCGCGCGTACGCAACCGCTGCTGATCGCCGCCGCCCTGCTCGCGGCCGAGCACCTGCCGTTCCACGACGTCGGC
>NZ_JBFAZH010000054.1:0-14960 GCF_040681735.1 Actinoplanes sp. NPDC051633
GGTCCGACTCGTCGAGCAGCTCCTCGCCCTTGCGGACCATCAGCCGCAGCCGCTCACGCAGGTCGTGTTCGACGTCCGCGGTCAGGTCCTGGATGCCGTCGCCGAGCTTCGTCTGCCACGTGCCGCCGGCCAGCCACGCACTGCGCCGGGTCTTCTCAGCGAAGCGCTTCGCGATCTCCGGCGCGGCCGCCGGGGCCTCGGCGACCGCCTGCTCGGCCACCACCCGCTCCTTGAGCTGGCCGACCACGAACGACAACTCCGACCGGGCCGCGGCCAGGCCGTCCGACTCGGCCGCGCCCAGCACGTCGCGGCGCAGCACGTCGACCAGCAGCGGGAAGCCGGACTCCTTGTTCAGCTCGGTGCTGTCCTTGGCCTGCGCCCGCATCCGCAGGAAGGACGACACCGCGATGATCGGCACATCCAGCCCGGCGCGCTGCAGGTGGCCCTGGTTGATCTCGACGATGCGGCGCCACTCGGAGTAGAGGTCGGTCTTGGTGACCACGCAGAACACCCGCGGGCAGCGCTCCAGCACCCGGCGCAGGAAGTCGACCTCGGGCGCGGTGAGCTCCTGCGCCGCGTCGGTGACGAAGAGTGCGGCGCCGGCCAGCGGCAGCGCGGCGAGGGTGATGTTGCCCTGTGCCGAGTCGAGGCCGCCGACGCCCGGGGTGTCGATGAACGACAGCCCGGCGCCGAGCAGTCGCCGGTCGAGCCGCACCTCCACGCTGCGCGGCGCGGGCTCGTCACCCTCCGGCTTGCCCTCGGTGATGTAGCGGCGGAGCTGGTCGAACGGGATGGGGATGGTGTCGAGCGTCCCGTCCGGCCCGGGAACCTGCACCGACACCGACGGCGGGCGGCCGAAGCGCAGGACCGTCGGCACGGCGGTGACGACGTCGGAGTCCACCGGGCAGATGTCGGTGCGCAGCAGGGCGTTGACCAGCGTGCTCTTGCCCTGCTTGAACTCGCCGACCACGGCCACTGCCACGTCGTCGGCGCGCAACCGCTGCCCGGCCCGCTCGAGGCGCTCGGCCAGGTCGGGACGGTCGCCGTCGGCGGCGAGCCGCCGCGCGTCGTCCATCTCGGCGAGAAGGCTTGCGACCGCGCCGCCGCCCTGCACCGCCGTGGGCGTCACCGTGGTCAACCGCTCCCCCACATCCATCCCGTGCCGGCTCCGGACCAACCCTACGCGTGTCGATCCAGCTCTAGTGTTGAGAGGGTGACGCATCAGGTGTTCAATCAGCCGCCGCCGCTCGTCGATCACGATGTGGCCGCGGACCCGGCGCTGCCGCCGGACCTGCTTGACGACGACGTCGTGCGGCAGCTCGGCCGGCGCGCCGGGTCGGCCGAGGTGCAGCGCTGGGCGGAGGAGGCGAACGCGTACCCGCCGCGGTTGCGCACCCACGACCGCTACGGCAACCGCGCCGACGAGGTCGACTTCCACCCGTCCTGGCATCGCCTGATGGAGGTCGCCGTCGGTGCCGGCCTGGCGGGTGCCGAGCGCGACGAGAGGAGAAGGGCCGCCGGACTGTACGTGTGGTCGCAGGCGGAGGCCGGGCACACGTGTCCGATCTCCATGACGTACGCGATCATTCCCGCCCTGCGTCACCAGCCGGACCTCGCCGTACTCTACGAACCCCTGCTCACCTCGCGGATCTACGACCCCGAGCTGCGGGCGCCGGCGACCAAACGGGGCCTGCTGGCGGGCATGGGCATGACCGAGAAGCAGGGCGGCTCGGACGTACGGGCCAACACGACCACCGCCACGCGCAACGGCGACCACTGGCTGCTGACCGGCCACAAGTGGTTCACCAGCGCGCCGATGTGCGACCTGTTCCTGGTGCTCGCCCAGGCGCCGAGGGGGCTGAGCTGCTTCCTGGTCCCGCGCGTGCTGCCCGATGGCTCCCGCAACGTGTTCCGGATCCAGCGACTCAAGGACAAGCTGGGCAACCGCAGCAACGCAAGCAGCGAGCCGGAGTTCGACGACACCGTCGCCTGGCTGGTCGGCGAGGAGGGCCGCGGGGTCCGGACGATCATCGAGATGGTCGCGATGACCCGGCTGGACTGCGTGATCGGCTCGGCCGCCGGGATGCGCGCGGCGCTGGTCCAGGCGATCCATCACGCCCGGCACCGGGAGGCCTTCGGGCGGCGGCTCGTCGACCAGCCGCTGATGACGGCGGTGCTGGCCGACATGGCGCTGGAGACGGAGGCGGCGACCGCGCTGATGCTGCGGCTGGCTGGTAGTGCGGAGCCGCTGCGCCGGCTGGCGATCGCGGTGGGCAAGTTCTGGGTCTGCAAGCGGCAGACCGCGGTGGTCGGCGAGGCGTTGGAGTGCCTGGGCGGCAATGGGTACGTGGAGGAGTCCGGCCTGCCCCGGCTCTACCGGGACGCCCCGCTGAACTCGATCTGGGAGGGCTCGGGCAATGTGCAGGCCCTCGACGTGCTGCGTACGCTGCGCCGCGAGCCGGACAGCGCCGCCGCCTTCCTCGACGAGGTGGCCCTGGCCGGCGGGGCGGACCGGCGCCTGGACGAGGCGCTCACCGGCCTCAAGGCGCTGATCACCGGCACGGACGAGGCGCAGGCCCGCCGGGTGACCGAACGGATGGCCCTGGTCCTGCAGGGGTCGCTGCTGGTCCGGCACGCGCCGCCGGTGGTGGCCGACGCGTTCTGCGCGAGCCGGCTGGGCGGCGACCACGGGCGGACCTTCGGAACCCTGCCGCCGGGTGTGGACACCGCCGCGATCGTGGACCGCGCGGCTCCGCCCGCCGGGCGGGGCGCGCCGAGCTCGAAACCGTCGTAGCCCGAAACTGTCGTAGGCCCGGTCTAGCTTCTTCCGCGTGGCACTCGACGCGGACTTTCGCCGGCTCTGGGCGGCGTATGGGATCAGTGAGCTCGGCACGGCCGTGTCGATGGGCGCGTTGCCGCTGATCGCCACCGTGGCCCTGCACGCGCCGGTGTTGCAGGTGTCGCTGCTGTCCGCCCTGGCCGGTCTGGCCGCGGCCGTGCTGGCGGTGCCGCTCGGCCCATGGGTCGAGTTCCGCCGCAAGCGCCCGGTGATGATCGGCGCCGACCTGATGCGTTTCGCCGCGCTGGGCAGCGTCCCGGTGGCGGCAGCGCTGGGCGTCCTGACCTATGCGCAGCTGTGCCTGGTGGCGGTGGCTCAAGCGGTCGGCGGGATCGTGTTCAGCGCGGCGAGCGGCGCGCACCTGAAGAACCTGCTGGAGCCGGGCCGGCGGGCCGACGCGCTGTCCCGCTTCGAGGCGACGATGTGGACCACCTACACGGCCGGTCCCGCGCTCGGCGGGCTGCTGATCGGATGGGTGGGTGCGACCGCCTCGATGGCGGTCGACGCGGTCACGTTCCTGCTCTCGGCCCTCGGCGTCCGGCGGATCCGCAGGCCCGAGCCGCCGCCTCCGGTTCGGCACGCGACGCCCCGGTGGCGGGCCCTGACCGCCGGCTGGCGCTACATCCTGACCCACCGTGACCTGCGGGTGTTGTGGCTCAACTCGCTGGTCTTCGGCGGGTGTGTGATGGCCGGCGCGCCGCTGCTGGCCGTCCGGATGCTGCGTGAGCTGGGCTTCGCGCCTTGGGAGTACGGCGTGGCGCTGGGCGTGCCGTGCGTGGGAGGGCTCGCCGGGGCGCTGCTGGTGCGGCCGTTCCGGCGGCGGTTCGGCGAGCGGCCGGCGCTGCTGACCTTCGGGACGATGCGGGCGCTGTTCCTCGGCTCGCTGGCGGTTGCCCCGGCCGGGCCGGCCGGGCTGGCGATCATCACGGCCGGCCAGCTCGGCGTGCTGGTGGGGGCGGGCGCGTTCAACCCGACCTTCGCCGCCTATCGGATGGAGGCCACGGCCGACGACCACATGTCCCGCGTGCTGGCATCGTGGTCCATCAGCTCACGGGTGGCTCAGCCGGTCATGATCGCGGTGGGCGGCGCGGTGGCCGCCCTGACCAGCACCCGCGCGGCGCTCGCCTTCCTGGCCGTCCTCGTCCTGACCAGCATCCCGTTGCTCCCGTGGCGCGCCGACCGCGGTCAGGCGCCGCCGGGCCTCGGGAGTGCCATCTCGCGGATGCCCGCCGCCAGGTCGGCCTGACTGATGGGGTCGACGACGCCGCCGGTCCGGGCGTCCTGCATCGCCTTCGAGAGCTGCACCCGGCGCAGCACCTCCTTGATGTCCGCGCCGGTCATCCCGTGACTGGTGCGGGCCAGCTCGGCCAGGTCGAGATCGTCGGCGAACATCTTGAAGCCCGGCGCCTCGTGCGTCGCGATCAGGCCGCGGATCATCTTGCGGAAGATCTCGGCCCGGCTCGCCTCGTCCGGCTTCGGCACCGACACCTTCACGTCGAACCGGCCCGACCGGATCAGCGAGTCGTCCACGCGGTGCGGGAAGTTGGTGGTGGCCACCACGATCACGTTCGGGTTGGCCTCGATCAGGTCGTTCATCTCCTGCTTGAAGATGCCGGCCACCGCGTTGATCGCCTGGCTGGCCGCGTCGCCGCCCGACCCGGCGTAACTGATGATCGAGTCGAACTCGTCGAAGAGGATCAGCGTCGGCACGCGGTAACGCCGGGCCTCGCGGAAGATCTGTTTGATGTTGCGCTCCGACCCGCCCAGCCACTTGTCGAGGATCTCCGGGGTGCGGATCTCGCGGAAGTCGGCGCCGATCTCGTTGGCGAGCGCGCGGGACAGCATGGTCTTGCCGGTGCCGGGTGGCCCGTACATCAAGATTCCCTGCGGCCGGCGCGCACCCCACCTGGCCATGGCCTCGGGGTGCCGGAACGACACCGCGATCTGCCGCAGCTCGGCGACGATGTCGGCCAGCCCGCCCACCTGGTCGAGTGTCACGTTCTGGGTGGTCTGCGGCATCTTCGGCTGCGGCACGCTCTCGCGGCTGAGCACGTAACGGCGGCCGGTGAGGCTCTCCGGCCCGGCCAGCTCGAGCACGGCCTGCAGCGTCAGCCCGGCGAAGGCCTGCAGGTGCGCCGGGCTCACGGCGTCGCGCGGCACCTCGGCGCGCAGCCGCACGATGGTGCCGGATTCGTCGTAGGTCACGCTTGCCTGCAGACCCACGGTGGCATCGGCGAGGGTGCTCGGCTCGCGCTGGGTCGCGGGCTTGGGCACCCGATCGAGACCGAGCTTCTTGTACGCGGCCAGCGCCGCCGTGCCCACCCCGTCCACGATCTTGGTGGCCAGCGGGTCGCCCTCGTCGATCCGCTTCGCGAGCAGGATGCCGATCGGGTCGGCGCCGAGCACCAGCCGGCGCACCGACTCGCGGGACAGCGGGTCGGCCGCCGTGGAGATCGCGGAGGTGAAGACGTGCATCGGCTCGCCGTCAGCGTCGGCGCTGCTCACGGTCAGGTCGACCCGCTGCACGGGCGCCGGCCAGGTCGCCTTGTGGATCAACTCGACGGCGTTGACCCGCGCCGCGGCCAGCACGGTGGCGGGCTCCACCAACTCGACCTTCGCGCCCGCGTAGTCGAACGACTCCCGCCGTTCCCGCGCCTCGAACTCACCCATCGTGACCCTCCACCTGCTAGGCGTCTCCGCCCCAACAGTGACACGGCTTTACGACTACCGCCGATTTGGCATGCTCGCGCTCGTGCACAGCCCGACTTCCCGACGCGCGCTGCTGGCCGCCGCGGCACTCGCCGCGCTCCCCGGCTGCGGCTCCCTGCTGCGCCGCCTGGGCGGACCGTCCGCCATCACCGGGTACGCCCGCGCGCACGGCGAGGTGCTGGCGTGGATGCGCAAGGCGACGACGGGTACGACGCGCATCCGGGCGGGCCTGCCGAGGGACTGGACGATCGGCGACAAGACCGCCACGGGCGGCACGTACGGCACGGCCAACGACGTGGCGATCGCCCACCCGCCGACGGGCGGCCCGCTGATCTTTGCGGTCTACACCAACCGCAGGCGGAAATCCGCCGACCGCCACGACGCCACTCCGGCCAAGACCGCGACCCGCCTCCACGAGGCGCTGCGGCGGACGATGTGAGCAAGCCACGCGGCAGATCCCGGTAGGATGGCCGGCATGAGCTCGGAGGCTGTCGGCAGGTACATGCCCGCGGAGGTGACGCTCGACGACCTCACCGCGATGATGACGGCCGATGAACACCATCGGTATGAGATCAGCCCCGAGGGAGTTCTTTCGATCATGCCGCCGCCCGGGTATACCCACGCGATCATCGCGACTCGGTTGATGGTCTGGCTGGCGACAGGGGTCCCGGCGGAGCGGTTGGCTCAGGCCGTGGGGCTGCGCATCCCCGGCCGTGACGGCGGACTCGGTGGCAGGATTCCCGATCTTGTCGTGTGGAGCAAAGCCCAGGCCGAAGGTGTCTGGCTGCCCGTGACCGACGTGCTGCTCGTCGTTGAGATTCTCTCGCCCGGCTCGGAGGGCGTGGACACCGTGACCAAGCGAAGCGAGTACGCCGCCGCCGGCATCCCGCAGTACTGGGTGATAGATCAGGATCAGGCGCAGACCGTCGCCATGCATCACCTCGACGGCAATCACTACAACGTCCGGGCGACCATGCCGCTTGCCTGGGTGCTCAACACCAAGCCCGGTGAGCACGGCCTCGCCTGAGTTGGCGAAGCCCGGGGATATGGCCAATCCCCGGGCCTCCAGGTACCACCGAATTGCACACACCAGCACGTTTAAGGGCCGGGATCATTCATCAGGACATCGGGTTTTTCCATTAAACTACCGGTGCCCGTTGGCGCACCGGGCCGGACTTGAACCGGCATCCGCTGTCATCGTCCCCGCTCGGTCGACCTGGTGATCGGTGGTCAATGCTGACTCTGGAGCGAGAATCTGAGTCTCATTCCGGCTGCCTCTGCCAGTTGGGCTACCCCCGCACGAAATGCGGGGGGCGGGTCTCGAACCCGCACTGTCACCGGAGGGTTCAGCTTCAGCCTCAGCCATCAGCTTCACGCCGGTTGCCCGGCGCACCCCCGCGCTCCCACGGGGGAATCCGTGACGACTACCCGAAGAGGTAGTCGAAGACCGCCGCGCCGACCCGCTGGTCGGTCACCTCGGTGTTGTTGGCCTCCTCGCGCGCGAACTTGACCGCCGTCTGCAGCGACACCACCCGGTCGAGCATCTCGTTGATCCGCTTCGCCGGCAGCGCGCCCGAGAACTTGACCGTCGTCCAATAGCCGACGGTGACGTCCTCGTAATACACCTCGACCTGCGCCGGGTGCTTCTCGGTGGCCTCCGCCTTCACGTGGTTGCGCGGCACCTTCTTGGTGCGGTTGGTTCGCACCGGCTCGGTGCGCCAGCTGTCCGTGGAGTCGTCGCGCTGCCACGCCTCGGCGGCGTCGAGCACTGGCAGCTTCTTGACGAACGTGTGCAGGTCGGTGAGCTGCTTCTCGAGGAACAGCAGGTACGTCACGGGCACCTGGGCGGCGATGGTGCGGCCGTCGACGACCACGTCGGCGCGCGCCACGCAGTTCGTCCAGTCCTTCGTCGCGGTGACGTCGAAGAGCCGCGTCAGCGTCGCCGAGACGTCGCGCACGATCTCCTCGGCCTTGATCTGCACCCGCGTCGACTCGGCGGGCAGCTGCTCGCCCTCCTCGTCCTTCGGCTGGTACGTGCGCGAGATGCCCGCGAGCGGCCCGGTCTTCTGCACCGCGTGGTGGGCGTCGCTCAACTCCGCGAACGCCTTGCTCTTGATGCCCTTCTCCACCGCGATGATCTGGTTCAGCTTTGCCACGATGTCCCCCATTCAGCGCGGGGAAAGGTAGCACCCCGCCGCCAGGTCGTCCGAACGTTTTTCACAAGTCGACGAGCACGAAGAAGACGATCGGAGCCGCGCACACGACGATCGACACGCAGATCAGCGGCCACGGATGCCGGACCTCCGGCAGCGGCGTGCCGGCGAGCGCCAGCGGCAGGACCGCCGGCCACAGCAGGTACGTCCCGGCGGCGGCCAGGATGAAGCCCAGCACGAGGACGAACGCCGCCATCGTCCAGCAGGCGATGGTGAACCGGACCGGTCCGCGGCTCAGCAGCGGGACCGCGATGACCGCCGCGTAGATGGCGAAGGCCGCCAGGAAGAAGGGGGCGAACCCGGACAGAACCCAGCCCACCAGCCCGGTGAAGACGGTGTAACCCACCGCCGCGCCGGCCATCATCCGGCGCGGCCGGGCGATGGAAACCGGGACTTGAACGCGTTCAACCATGGCCGAATGGTACGGCGGAGACCCCTACGGCGCGACCCCGTTCCAGATCGGACGGAGCCGGGCAGCCGGTTCGCTGCGGACGTGGTCAGGACGCGCCGGTCGCGCGGGCCAGTTCGTCCGCGAGCGCCTGATCGGCGGCCAGATCGGGGGCCAGCAGGGCGAGCACGTCACGCGGGGTGGCGGCCTTTTCCTGGTACGCGGCCGCGCCGGCGTCGTTCACCGGGGCGCCCCGCCCGCGCAGGTGCCCGATCCATGCGGCCAGCACCCGGATCGCGCCACCGGGCATTCGACCGGCCGCGCGCTCGCCGCGGAGCACCGGCAGCACCCGGATCGGAATCTTCTGCGAGCCGTCCGACGCGATCTGCGCCAGGGTGTGCCGGATGCGCGGGTTGGCGAAACGACCCAGCAGCGCGGTGCGATAGTCGGCGAGCTCGTCGGCGGGCAGCGGGACGTGCCGGACCGCCTCGTCCCACCACTCGTTCAGCCAGGCCCGGCACCGCTCGTCGGCCACCGCCTCGGCGATGGTGGTCAGCCCGAGCGCGCTGCCCGCGTACGCGAGAAGGGAGTGACCACCGTTGAGCAGCAACAGCTTCCGCAGCTCGTGCGGCTTGACGTCGGCGACGAAGCGTGCCCCGCCCGCCTCCCACGCCGGCCGGCCACGGGGGAAGTCGCCCTCCAGCAGCCACTCGGTGAACGGCTCGGTGACCACCGGGCTGGCGTCCGCGGCGCCCCGCTCGGCGACCATCTCCACGTCCTCCGGCGTCGTTCGCGGCGTGATCCGGTCGACCATCGTCGTCACGAACGACACGTTGTCGCGGATCCAGGACGCCAGCGCCGGCTCGGCCTCACCCGCGAAGTCGAGCACCATCTGCCGGGTCGCCGCGCCGTTGCCGGGCAGGTTGTCGCAGCTCACCACGGCGAGCGGCCCGGCGAAGTTGGCGCGGCGCGCGTTCAGCCCGCTCGCCATGCGGCCCGGGATGGTGGTCGGGCCGGCGCCGGAACGCCACGCGGCCAGGTCGGCGCGGACGTCGGGATCGGTGTCGTCCAGCCCGCCACCACGGCCGCGGCGGTAGGCCGCCTCGGTCACGGTCAGCGTCACCAGGGCCACGTCGGCGCGGCTCAGGTAGCCCGTCCAGGCGTCGAGGTCGCCACCGGCGTGGGCGGCCGCGACCGATCCGATCACCGTCAGGTCGTCCCGCTCGGCGCCGCGTACCACCAGGTTGTAGAGCCCGGCCTGCGCCTCGAGCGACCGCGCGAGACCGGCCGAACGCCCGGTGAAGGCAGCGATTCCCCACCGATCGGCGTCCGGCGCGACGGACGTGTACCAGGCCTGGTGGGCTCGGAAGAAGTTGCCGAGACCGAGATGGGCGATCCGGACCGGGGGGCGGCTGGTGCGGGCGAGGGGTTCGGCGGGCATGATCCCATCCTGCCAACCCGCCCGGCAGAGCGCATCGGTCAGCGGGCCGCCGCCGGGACCGTTCAGGCGGGGAGCTCGGCGCCGCGGTAGATGCGGTCGAAGAGGTTGAACAGGGGACGGTCGTAGTCGCGCAGTTTCTCGCGTGTGTCGATGTCGTTGTGCACGCCGTCGCCGCCGGGCGGGCCGGTGAAGTTCACGCCGAAATAAACTTGGGCGCCCTCCGCGAAGTACTCGGCCTCGTTGCTGCCCGCGTAGGTGTTCGCCCACCGGCCGGCCGCCCCGGCCGCCCGCCAGGCGCGGCTGAGCTCGCGCCGGAACGCCGGGTCGATGTGGCGCAGGGCCATGATGTGCAGCGTGTGCGCGAACTCGTGGACGTGCACGTTCTCGTGGCCATGGCCGTACAGGATGTTGTCCTCGGTGGACGCCGAGATCGGGAACTTGTCGACCGCGCCGAAGCCGCCCCAGTAGCGCTCGTCGAGCCTTGTTCCGAAGGTGTCGAGGACCTCGGGGATGGCGCTCATCTTCTCGCCCCGGGCGACGATGACGAGCCGGACGTCACGGCGGCTCAGCTCGGGCACCGGCCCGCGCGGCCGGGTCTGCAGCAGCGTGCCGAGCTGCGCCCGAGCCCGCTCGAGCGTGGCGTCCTTCAGGCAGTGCGGGCCGAGCACCGGCAGGCCTGACGCGTCGACGTACTTGCCGTACCAGGCGGTGTCGAGGCCGAACCGGTCGATCACGGCCTGCGGGATCTCACTGGTCACGGCGGGAATATTCGGGTAACCGGGCTGCGCCGTCCAGGTACGTGCTGGTCCCCTTCTCCAGCAGCTCCGTGGCGGCGGCGACCAGCCCGCCGTACGCCGCCCACGTGAGGCTGCCGCCGGTGGAGACGCGCCGGACGCCGGCGGCCGCGAGCTCGGGCACGGACGGGCCGTGCCGCAGCGCGAGCACGTTGACCGCGACGCCGGTCTCGTCCACCACCCGCCGGATGTCCGCGAGGTCGGCCAGCCCGGGCGCGTACACGCAGGCGGCGCCCGCGTCGCGGTAGGCGATCAGCCGCGCGATCGTGTCGTCGAGGTCACCGGCGTCGTAGAGGTGGTTCTCGGCGCGGCCGGTCAGCACCATGTCGTGCCGGGCGCACACCTCGGCGGCCGCGGCGACCCGGTCCACCGCGGCGCTCAAGCCGTAGATCGCGCCGGCCGCCTGGTCGTAGTCCTCGATCGAGACGCCGCTCGCGCCCGCCCCGGCGAGCAGCTCGACGGTCTCGGCGACGCCCGCGGGGCTGTCCGCATACCCGCTCTCGGCGTCCACCGACACCGGGACGGTCACGGCGGCGGTCAGCTTGGCGACGTGCTCGACCAGCTCGTCGCGGGTCACCTGCTGGTCGCGGCGGCCGAGGGTGGCGGCGAGCCCGGAGCTGGTGGTCGCCAGGGCGACCGCGCCCAGGCTCTGCAACAGCTTGGCCGACCCGACGTCGAACGGATTGGGGATGACGAACGTCCCGGACTCGTGCAGCTCTCGAAAGGTTGTCACCTCCAGGATTCTAGAATTCCGCCCATGCTGCAGCGTTATGACGAACGGAACGCCGATCTGAAGTATTGGGTGAACGGGGTGCTGCGGCACCGCGACGAGCCGGGCATCTCGCCCTTCGACTCGGTCGTGCAGGGCGGCGACGCCGTCTGGGAAGGGCTGCGGCTCTACGACGGCAGGATCTACGGCCTGTACGAGCACCTGGCCAGGCTCCGGCGGTCCGCGGCCGCGCTCGGCTTCACGGGCGTACCCGACGACGGTTTCGTCACCGCGGCGCTGACGGAGACGCTGCGGGCGAACGGGATGACCGACGGCGTGCACGTGCGGCTCACCCTGACCCGGGGCGTGAAGGTGACCAGCGGCATGGATCCGCGGCTGAACCAGGCCGGGTGCACGCTGATCGTGCTGGCCGAGCACAAGGCGCCGGTGTACGACACGAGCGGCCTGCGCCTGGTCACGGCGAGCGTGCGGCGCCCCGGCCCGGACGTGCTCGACCCGAAGATCCACCACAACAACCTGATCAACTCGATCCTCGCCAAGATCGAGGCGAACGTGGCCGGCGCCGACGACGCGCTGATGCTCGACGGGCGTGGCTTCGTGGCCGAGACGAACGCGACGCATCTGTTCGCGGTGTCGGGCGACGGCCTGCACACGCCGCACGCGGTCGCCTGCCCCGAGGGCATCACCCGGCAGACCGTGCTCGAGCTGGCCGCCCGGCACGACATCCCGGCGGTCGTCCGGGACCTCTCGTTGGCCGAGATGTACGCCGCGGACGAGGTCTTCTGCACCGGCACGATGGGCGAGATCGCCGCGGTCATCGAGATCGACGGGCGGCCGATCGGCGACGGCAAGGTGGGCCCGCTCACCGCCCGGGTGGCGGCGCTCTACCGCGACCACGCCGCCGCCTCGGGCGTCGCCGTGCTGTAGATGTCGCCGTGTCAGATCCGGTTGCCGTGCAGCTCGTCGTAGAAGGGGGTGGCCTCGGCGACCAGCTTCCGCAGCCTCTCCGGCACCTCGACGGGCCTCTCCTCGTACGGCGCGAATCCGGTGGAGGCCTCCACGGAGGCGTACCAGTGGGGTGCCCACACGCCGTCGGTGTCGCGGCGGCCCGGCGGCCACGACAGCATCTCCTCGCGGAAGGGGATGCCCAGCTCGTGACAGAGCCGGGTGAGCGTCCCGCGCGGATCGCGCAGCACGTCGGCGCTGTCCACCACCGGCCCGCCGAACTCCCGCCACAGCGTCGCCTGCTGCACGTAGCCGAGGTCGGCCAGCGTGGGCTCCTCGCGGACCTTCGCGTACGACGCGACCACGTGCGCGGGATCGCGGATCAGGAACGCGTTGTCCAGCTCGCCGATCCACGCCTGGTCCATGCCGGGCAGCAGGTGGTGGGTCATGTGTTTCTGGTAGTGGACGTCCACGCCGTCCGGCAGCGGGCCGGTCAGGGCGGCGGCCACCACGCGGTAGTCGGTCGGCTGGCTGGCCAGCACCTCCGCCCGGCCGGGGTGCTCGATGCCGGTCGCGGCTAGGTAGTGGGCGTAGAGCGGCTCGTCCACCACGAGCGTGTCCGGCCTCGCGCCGAAGCTGCGCATCATCGCGGTCGACAGGTTGCGCGGGCCCGACCACATCGCGACTCTGGTCATCTCGCCCTCTCCCGCCCGCAGGCGTCCTCCACATCGGCACCTTACGACACCGCATGCGTGACGTCGGTCGGGCAGACCGATCAGGTGTGCAGCCTGGCCGGCGTGATCACCAGAGCCGCCGTGAACAGCTCGCCGAACCGCTCCGACGAGCCGAAGTTGGCCTGGATCCGCTCGAGATACTTGGCCAGATAAGCCGGCTGCTCATGGGCCGCCGGCTCATCCCCGGCCGCCGCGGCCACGCCCTCGACGCGGACGATGTTGCGCCCCACGTCGGTGCCGTCGAGGGTCAGGCTCACCCGCGGGTTGGCCGCGATGTTGCGCAGTTTCGCCTGACCCGCCCGGCTGTAGACCAGGATCGACCCGTCGTCGCGCGCCAGGAACCAGACCGGGACGCTGACCGGCTGCCCGTCGGGCCGCACCGTGGTCAGCCACGCGATGAGATTGTGGCGCAGCCGCAGATCGACCCGCTCACGGTCCGGCTCCGGCAGGTGCGACGTAAGTTCCATGGCGCGGAAGCTACCCGGCGGGTACGACAATCCCGCGGCGACGCAGCAGCGGCACGGCCGTCGCGGCCACGGCGATCACCGCACACGCCGCGGTCACCGCGGTCGCGGCCGGCCACGGTATGACGATCGCCACCGACCGGTCCAACTCGGCCTCGACCGCCCGCCGCACGCCGGTCAGCGAGATCGCGGCCACCGCCGCGCCGAGCAGCGTCCCGACCGCCACGGCCAGCAGCGCCTCGGCCGTCGCCACCCGCAGGATCTGCCCGGTGCCGGCGCCGGCCAACCGCAGCGCGCGGAACTCGGACCGGCGCGCGGCGGTCGCCATCAGCAGCGTGTTGGCCACCGCGAGACTGCTGTAGCCGGCCGTCAGTCCGACCAGGACGATCAGGAACACGTCGATCAGCTTGCCCTCCCGGTCGAGCAGTTCCGTCACGTACGCCCGGACGCTCATCGCGCGCAACCCCGGCGCCGGCGCAGGCGGGCCGTCGAGCAGCACGACGTCGGTGAGCGCACCCGGGTCGTGGGCGCGGACCGCGGCGCGGGGCAGCACCACGTCGGCGTCCGCGTCGGACCGCACCTCGGCCACCCGCAGCCGGCCGGTCGTGCCGTCGGGCCACCGGAGGTCGGCCGGATCGCCGGCGCGCAGTCCGGTCTCGGCCGCGGCCGACGTGCTCAGCACCATGGCGTCCCCGGCCCCCACCGCGTCGTAGGACAAGCGGCCCAGCTGGACCGTCGTGGCGAGGCGGGAGCTGCCTCGCTGGGCGGACACCGCGGCCTCCGACAGGCCCGGCGTGCCATCCGGGACGGCCACCGTGGCCGCCGGGATCTTCGCGGTCTCGTCGATCCCGGTGGCCTCCTCGATGGTCGCGATCGTGCCGGTCAGCAACACCGTGAACCCGACCGTGAGCAGCACCGGCGCCGCCGTCGAGGCGACCCGCCGCGTCCCGGTGAGGGTGCCCTCGCGGACCAGCATGCCGGTCGCCGCGCGGCGCCACGGCCACGTCACCAGCCGGACCAGCGGCACGATCACCACCGGCGCCAGCAGTGCGGCCGCGGTGAGCAGCAGCATCGCCGCGCCCAGCCCGGCCGTCGACTGCGTGTCTACCGGCAGCGACGGCACCGCGGCCAGCAGTGCCACGCCACCGGCGAGCCCGAGCAGGCCGGCCACCCACCGTGCCGGGGTCATCGGCCGCTTCTCGACGGCCGCCTCCCGCAGCGCGTCCAGCGCGGGGATGCGGGCCGCGCGGCGGGCCACCGACCACACCCCGGCCAGCGCCACCACGATGCCGGTCGCGTAGGCGGCGGCCAGGGCGAGCGGCTGGACGGTCACGGTGAACCCGGCCGGTTCCATCCCGGTCCGGATCAGCGGACCCGCCATCGGCAGTGCGGCGAGTGCGCCCAGCGGCGCACCGGCCAGCCCGGCCACGGCGGCAAGCACGAGCGTCTCGGCGTACATCAGCCGGCGCACCTGACCCGGCGTGGCGCCGACCGCGCGCAGCAGGCCGATCTCGCGCCGGCGCTGTGCCGCGCTCAGGGCGCACGTCGAGCCGACCACGAAGATTGCCACGAAGCCGCCGAGGGCGACCATCGCGATCATGAGCTGGGCGCCGATCCACCGGATCCGGCTCACGCTCTCCGGCTCCGCGGCGGCCCGCCCGTCGCCGCTGAGCACGGCGTCACGCCCGGCCAGGGCCGAGGCC
>NZ_JBFAZH010000055.1:0-14946 GCF_040681735.1 Actinoplanes sp. NPDC051633
GGCGACTGATCGGGCGGCCGCCACCGCCGAACCAGTCGCCGTCCTACCGCCACGCTGACAAGACCCGAAGGCCCGGAGACGGAAGGTCTCGTCAGGGGACGTCGTAGGCCAGCAACACCTTGCCATCGGTGCGCACCAGCTCGAGCCGGGAGAGGCTCCCGGTGGCGAAGTGCGTCGTGGCGGGCATGCTGAACTCCTTGCCCGGCACGGCCACCCACGAGCCCAGCTGGTCCTCTTCGTCGTCGGGACCGTAGGCCATGAGGCGCACCGTGTAGGGCTTCAGTTCCGGGTTGCTGTCGTCGTAGTAACAGACCAGGTCGATTCGGGTGCCGCCCGGCGCGCTGTGCACGTCGATCTTCGCCGCGAGCGGCACCTTGTCGTCGGTCGCAGTCATCGCGATCGACGGCCCCGGCGGCGGCGTCGGCGCACCGTTGTTGCCGGTGACGAACAGCGCCCCGACACCGACGACCAGGGCCAGCACGGCGGCCGCGAGCGCGGTGCTCAGCACGCGTACCCGCGTCTTCTTGCGCTCCTGCCGCCTGGTCTTCTGCACCGCCGTGACCAGCGTCGGGTTGAGCTGCCGGCGGGGCGGCGGGCTCGGCTGGGTCAGGCTCGGGTCGAGCAGCTTCGCGAAGTCGGCCGGGTCCAGCCGGCCCAGCAGACCGGGCAGCACCGCGATGTCGGCCACCGCCTCGCGGCAGAACGAGCAGGTCGCGAGGTGCCGCTCGTACGCCGCACGCTCGGTCGGCGAGAGGGCGCCGAGGACGTACGCGCCGTCGTCATGTTCGTGCTCGCACTTCATCCCGTCACCCCCATCTCGCTCAGAACCATCCGCAACGAGCGCAGCGCGTAATGCGTGCGCGACTTGACCGTGCCGGGCGGTACGCCCAGACGAGCCGCCGCCTCGGCGACCGACCGTCCTCGGTAGAAGCACTCCAGCAGCACTTCCCGGTGCTGTGCGGTGAGCCGGGAGAGCGCCTCGGCGACCGTCCACGCCTCGACGGCCCGATCGGCCTCGTCCGCACTCGGCGGGGGCTCCGGCAACACGTCGGTCATCACCTCGCCCACCCGCACCGACCGCCGCCGCCAGGCGTCGATCGCCAGGTTGCGCGCGGTGGTGAACAGCCATGACCGCACCGCGCCCCGCTCCGGGTCCAGCGCCTCAGGATTTCGCCAGGCTCGGAGCAGTGTTTCCTGCACCAGGTCCTCGGCCTGCTGCCGGTCGCCACCGGACAGCCGGACCGCGTGCGCGTACAGCGCATCCCCGTGTTCGTCCTGCAGAACGCGAAGCAGCTCGGTGTCCTGGTCGGTCAAACCCCTGCCCTCCCTCGCGTTCACCCGTTCTTACGGGCGAAGGCGAGGGAGGGTTCAACGATCAACCAATCAGGCTGTAGCCGCGTCGCCACCGCTGGAGAGTGCCTCGGCCACGTTGCGCGCGGCGGCGGTGAGCTTCGCCCGGACCACCCGGGCCGAGGTCAGCATCTCCGCCGCGGGCAACGCGCAGGCCAGCACGAGGCGGCGTTCCATGTCGCGGTCGGCGATCACCGTCACCGCCGCGCAGGCGACGCCCTGCCGGAACTGGCCCATCTCGAGCTGCATGCCGCGGCGTTCGCCGGCGGCCAGGTCGGCCTCCACCGCCTCGGCCGTGGTCAGCGTCGCCTGCGTGAACGGCCGCATGCCGTAGTCGCGCAGATAGCGCGCCCGCTGGTCGGCGGTCAGCGTGGCGAGCAGCGCCTTGCCCAGCGCGGTCGCATGGCTGCCCTCGTCGAAGCCCGGCGTCATGTCGTCCAGGTAGGGCGATCGGACACCGTCGGCTGACGCCGTCACCGCTATCCGCCCGCCGACGAACCGGCCCAGGTAATGGCTGTAGCCGGTGTCGATCGCGGCGCGGCGCAACGCTTCGCCGACCGCGGGCGGGCCGCGGAAGGCGGAGACCAGCTCGCGATAACGATCGGCGATCTCCAGCCCCACGATGTACGTGCCGTCCTCACGACGGATCACATAGCCTTCGTAAGCCAAAGTGCGGACAAGGTGATAGGTCGTCGCGACGGTGAGCTCACACCGCCGGGCGATCTGTTTCACGGTGAGTCCGCGCGGAGCCCGACCGACCGACTCGAGCACACGCAGGGCGCGTGACACACTCCGGATCAGGTCTGACGGCTCCGCCAGAGGGTCGCGCACGGTCACCTCCGACGCCGGGGACTTACACCATATGAATAATCTTCCTCGGACGGAATGCCAAAACCACAAGGATCGTGGTCAATCTCTACCCGCCGTGTGGTCCTTCCCACTCAGTGTGCGGAGATGCATGACGCAGGCTTAATCTTTCGAATTGATGCCTGATCCACCGACCCCCACCGCCGGGGTGCCCGCGACCAGCGCGAATGTTCGCCGCCCGCTGCGGGCCGCGACGGGGGCGCTGACCACCACGATCGCGGTGTCCATTCCGGTCTTCCTGGTCGGTGGCCTGGCCGTGCAGATCGGGGACGAGCTCGGGTTCACACCTGCGGGGCTCGGGCTCGCCGTGTCGGCCTATTTCGGCGCCAGCGCGCTGTCGTCGGTGCCGGCCGGCGCGCTGGTCGAGAGATTCGGCTCCACGACCGTTTCGCGCGGCGCCATCGGGCTGGCGGCGGCCTCCCTGCTCGGCGTCGCGATCGGCGCGCGGGCGTTGTGGAGCTTGATCGCGATCCTCGTGCTGGGCGCGGCCGCGAACGCCCTGGGCCAGCTCGCCAGCAACAGCAGCCTGGCCGAGCACGTGCCGCCACGGCGGCAGGGACTGTCGTTCGGCGTGAAGCAGGCGGCGATCCCGGTGTGCACGCTGCTGGCCGGGGTGGCGGTGCCGGCGGTGGCCTTGACGCTGGGCTGGCGGTGGGCGTTCGTGCTGGCGGCGCTGCTCGCGCTCGCGGTGCTGCCGCTCGTGCCCAAGGAACGAGCCGGCCGGCGCAGAGCGCGCGGCGAGGCCGGGGAGCGCGCCACCGCGGCGCTGGTGGTGATCGGGGTCGCGGCGACGCTGGCGGCGGCCGCGGCGAACGCCCTGGGCACCTTCCTGGTGGATTCGGCGGTGGCACGCGGCATCTCCCCCGGCCCGGCGGGGCTGTCGCTGACGCTGGGCGGCGCGGTGTGCGCGAGCGCGCGAGTCTTCGGCGGTTGGCAGGCGGACCGCTTGCCGCGCCGGCAGGTCGGCGTGATCGCCGGGCTGCTGGCGACCGGCGCGATCGGGCTGGCGCTGCTGGCGGTGCCGGGCACGGTGCCGCTGGTGATCGGCGTGATCATGGGGTTCGGCCTCGGCTGGGCGTGGCCCGGCCTGATGAATTTCGCGGTGGTCCGGCTGCATCCGCAGGCGCCGGCGGCGGCGACCTCGATCACCCAGACCGGGGTGTACGCGGGCGGCTGCCTCGGCCCACTCGGCCTCGGCGGCGTGGCGACCGTGGCCGGTTATCCGACAATGTGGACGGTCGCCGCCGTCGCGATGCTGAGCGCGGCGGCCTTGATGCTGGTCGGCAGCCGCATGCTCAACCGTCACGCCGTCGCCATGGCCTGACCGCTGCGGCCGGCTCAGACCCGCCTGCGCGACCGGCTCAGAGCTGCCGGCGGGACCGGCTCAGATCTAGCTGGTGCGGTCGGCCACGACGTTGCAGAGAGACTCGAGGGCCTGCTTCGGTGCGGCGTCCGGCAGCGGCGCCAAGCGGTAGCGCGCCTCCTCCGCGAACGAGCGGACCGTCTCGCGCGCCCTTTTCATCGCCGCCGACTCGCGCAGCAGACCCAGCGCCTCCGCGTGCAGCGCGTCATCGGTCACCGGGCCGGTCGCCAGGATCTCGCGGAGCCGCACCGCCGACGCGTCCTGATCGTCGTCGGCCAGCGCGTAGAGCACCGGCAGGGTCGGCACGCCCTCACGCAGGTCGGTGCCCGGCGTCTTGCCCGACTGCACCGACTCGGACGTGATGTCGAGCAGGTCGTCGGACAGCTGGAACGCGATGCCGATCGTCTCGCCGTAGCCCGCCAGGGCCTCGACATGCTCCGGAGCCGCACCCGAGAACAGCCCGCCGAACCGGGCGGAGGTCGACATGAGCGAAGCGGTCTTTTCCGTAATCACGCTCAGGTAGTGATCGATCGGGTCGCTGCCGCGCGGCCCCACCGTCTCGGCGATCTGCCCGTGCACCAGCCGCGCGAAGGTGCGCGCCTGCAGGTGCACCGCCTCGGGGCCCAGCGACGCCGCGATGTCGGCCGCCCGGGCGAAGAGGTAGTCGCCCACCAGGATCGCCACCGAGTTGCCCCAGCGCGCGTTGGCGCTCGGCGCCCCGCGCCGGACGTCCGCCTCATCCATGACGTCGTCGTGATAGAGCGTCGCCAGATGCGTGAGCTCGACCACCAGCGCGGCCGACACGATCTCGGCCCGCGACGGATCGCCGAACTCCGCCGCGAACGCCACGATCATCGGCCGGAACCGCTTGCCGCCCGCATCCATCAGATGCCGCGCGGCTTCGGCGACCAGAGGGTCCGCGCTGGCCACGTTGCTGCGCAGCGCCTCCTCCACAGCCTCCAGCGTCGCCGTCACGGACCCGTCGATCGCAGGGGCGATCTCGAGGCCGAGCGCCGCCAGCGCACTGTCACCGGAGCTCTTCACGCTTTCACGATGCCATACGGGTACGACAAGTCCCGTGCCAGGGTTCTGAAGGTCATACCCCTGAGTACGCGTTGCGGCGCATGCCGAGCCGGATCGAGGACCGTGAGCAGCAAGCCCGATCGGCACGCCCGCCGACGAACGCCCCGGGCGAGCCGAATGACCGTTTTGTTCGGTGACGAAGCAGCCACGTGATCCTCGCCACCGAAGGCTCCACTCCGCCGCGCACACTGTGGAGATGGATCCGGACGACGAACGAGGCACGCTGAACCAGATCGCCTACAGTCTCATCTTCGTACGCGACCTGACCGACCCGAAGGTCGCCACCCAGCTCGCCGAGGCGATCGCCGACGGCCGCGGCTTCGCTTCGTCGACCGAGGACTTGGTGGCCGCGATCGACTCGACGCTGGCCAAGCAGCGCGTACCCCGGCAATCGGTGGAGATCGCCGAACACAGCGAGCCCGACCTGCTGGCATTCCTCGCGAAGCTGCGCGCCGAGATAGAAACCCACAAGCCTTGACCCGCATGTACGTGGCCGAAGCTGTCGTCGAGGTCGTGGGTGCCGCCGCCCGGTCGGTGATCCTGCACGGGTCGCTGGCGAGCGGCGGGTTCGTTGCCGGGCGCAGCGACATCGACCTGCTCGTGGTGATCGACGGCGCGCCGGCCGACCCGTCGGCCCTGGAGCATCTCGTCCGGCACGCCGAGCTCGGTGACGCGGCAGGCGTCGACCTGCACGTGGTGACGGCCGACGTGGCCGCCTCGCCGGGGCCGGCTCCAACTGTTGAGCTGTACGTCGGGCGGCATGACGGGTCGTCGGTCGGCTTCGAGGTCGAGCGCCGGGTCGCCGCCCCCGATCTGCTCGCCGAGCTGTCGATGGCTCGGGCGCACGGGCGGGCGCTGTGGGGCGCGGCCCCGGCCGAGGTGATCGGACCCGTTCCGGCCGAATGGATCGTCGACCGTGGCCGTTACTGGCTGACGACCTGGCTGACGTTGACCGGCGACACCGAGCACGCCACCTTCATGGCTCACACCGCCTGCCGGATCTGGCGGTTCGCGGTCGAGAACGTGCACTGCTCCAAGACCGAGGCCGCCGCGTGGGCGCTCGAGCGGGAGCCCGCGGTGCGGCCGGCGCTGGAGCACGATGAACGCGCGCTGGCCGCCCTGCTGACCAGGGTCCTGAACGAGACGAGCCCCGGCCGGAACCGGGGCTCGTCTGCTCAGATCTGAATCAGTGACGACGCATCATCTGACGAACTGGGCCGCGTCGTTGCTCAGGTCGATCAGCGGGGCCGGGACGACGCCCAGCGCCAGCGTCGCCAGCACACCGATGGACAGCGCCGCCGACGTCATCGCGCCGGGCACCGACACCGTCGGGGTCGACTCGCCCGGCTCCGACAGCCACATCATCACGACCACGCGGAGGTACGGGAAGGCCAGCACCATGCTGGTGATCACGCCGAAGATGACCAGCCAGGTCTGTCCGCCCTCGATCGCCGCGCCGAAGACCGCGAACTTGCTCGTGAAACCACTGGTCAGCGGGATGCCCGCGAAGGCCAGCAGGATGAACGTGAAGATGCCGGCGAACAGCGGGCTCTTGCGGCCCAGGCCGGCCCACCGCGACAGGTGGGTGGCCTCACCGTCCGCATCGCGCACCAGCGTCACGATGCCGAACGCCGCGAGCACCGAGAACCCGTACGCGACCAGGTAGAACATCGTGCTGGCCAGGCCGCTCTTGTTCAGCGCCAGCGCACCCACCAGCAGATATCCGGCGTTGGCGATGGACGAGTACGCGAGCAGCCGCTTCATGTCGGTCTGGGTGACCGCCAGCACCGCGCCCACGAACATGGTCAGCACCGCGATCACGCCCAGCACCGGCTGGTAGTCCCAGCGCACGCCCTCGAACGCCACGTAGAGCAGGCGCAGCAGCGCACCGAACGCCGCCACCTTCGTGCACGCCGCCATCAGCGCGGTGACCGGGGTCGGCGCGCCCTGGTAGACGTCCGGCGTCCAGACGTGGAACGGCGCCAGCGCGCCCTTGAAGAGCAGCCCGATCGCGACCAGCGCGAGGCCGCCGTAGAGCAGCACCGGGCTGCGCTCCGGGGTGGCCACCGCGTCGTGGATCTGGCTGAACTGCACGCCGCCCGAGAAGCCGTAGATCAGCGCCACACCGAACAGGAAGAACGCCGACGCGTACGAGCCGAGCAGGAAGTACTTGAGCGCGGCCTCCTGGCTGAGCAGCCGGCGACGGCGGGCCAGCGCGCACATCAGGTAGAGCGGCAGCGAGAGCACCTCGAGCGCGACGAACATGGTCAGCAGGTCGTTCGCGCCGACGAAGAGCAGCATGCCGCCGAGCGCGAAGACCGCCAGCGGGTAGACCTCGGTGGCGCCCTGACCGCTGCCGGCCTGACGCAGGTCCTTCTGCGAGCCGACGGTGATCGCCGCCTGGTCGACGAACGCGCCGCCGTGCTCCAGGGTGCGCTCGCCGATCAGCAGCAGCGAGACCAGGCCGAGCAGCAGGATCGCGCCCTGCAGGAAGAGCGTGGGTCCGTCCACCGCGATCGCGCCGCCGATGGTGACCGTACGCGTGTTGCGCTCCAGGATGACCGCGACGAACGCGACCACCACGGACACCAGCGCGAGCGTGAGCTGGACGGCCTGCCGCAGGCGCTTGGGCAGCAGGGCCTCGATCAGGACGCCGAGGCAGGCCGCACCGAAGAGGATCAACATCGGCGACATCGCGCCGTAGTCGATCGAAGGCAGTCTGAGGTCTCCCATGGCTACGGAGCCGTCCTTCCGTTTGCGACCGCCGTCGGGCCCGGATCGGTCGTGCCGACGTCCTGCAGGGTCGCCTGGACCGCCGGGTTGATCACGTCGGTGAGCGGCTTCGGGTAGAAGCCGAAGAGGATCAGCAGCGCCACCAGGGGCGCGACCACGACCTTCTCGCGCAGGGTGATGTCGCGGCTCATCGCCGGGATCTCGCTCAGCGCCGGGTTGAGCGTGCCCTGCGTAGTGCGCTGGAACATCCACAGGACGTACGCCGCGGCCAGGATGATGCCGACCGTGGCCACGACCGCCCAGGCCTTGTGCACGGTGAACGTGCCGATCAGGACCAGGAACTCACTGACGAACGGCGCCGTGCCGGGCAGCGCCAGCGAGGCCAGACCGGCGAAGAACAGCACCCCGGCCAGCACCGGGACCAGCTTGCCGGCGCCGCCGAAGTCGCTGACCAGGGCCGAGCCGCGCCGGGCCACGAACATGCCGACGACCAGGAACAGCAGGCCGGTGGCGAGGCCGTGGTTGACCATGTAGAGGACCGACCCGGTGCCGCCCTGGGTGGTGAACGCGAAGATGCCGATGCCGATGAACCCGAAGTGGGCGATCGACGTGTAGGACACCAGGCGCTTGAGGTCGTTCTGCCCGACCGCGAGCAGCGCCGCGTACAGGATGCCGATCACCGCGATGGCGATGGCGGTCGGCGCGAACCAGCGGGACGCCTCCGGGAACATCGGCAGGCAGTAGCGCAGGATGCCGAAGGTGCCGACCTTGTCGAGCACGCCGACCAGCAGCGCCGCGGCTCCGGCGGGTGCGGTGCCACCGGCGTCCGGCAGCCAGGTGTGGAATGGGAAGAACGGCGCCTTGACCGCGAACGCGATGAAGAAGCCGAGGAACAGCCAGCGGCCGGTGTCCTGCGCGATGTCCGCGTTGACCAGCGCCTGCCAGTCGAAGGTGTGCCCGCCGACCACCCACAGGCCGATCACGGCGGCCAGCATGAAGAGGCCGCCGACCAGCGAGTAGAGGAAGAACTTCACCGCGGCGTACTGCCGGCGCGCGCCGCCGTACGAGCCGATGATGAAGTACATCGGCACGAGCATGACCTCGAAGAAGACGTAGAACAGGAAGACGTCGGCGGCCGCGAAGACGCCGATCATCGTGCACTCGAGGGCGAGCAGCAGGGCGAAGTAGGTGGGCACGCTGCGTTCGGCCTTCTCGGCGTCGTGCCACGACGCCAGGATCACCAGGGGTACGAGCACCGCGATCAGCAGCAGCATCACCAGCGCGATGCCGTCCGCGGCGAACGTGAACCGCACGTCCCAGCTCGGGATCCACGGGTACGACTCGCGGAACTGGAACCGGTCGCCGCCCACCTCGAAGGCGATCCACATGATCACGCTGAAGACCAGCACGACCAGCGACCACGCCAGGGCGATGACCTTGGCCAGCTGGCCCTTGGTCTTCGGGATGAACGCGACCACCGCGGCCCCCACGAGCGGGAGCAAGGTGAGGATCGACAGGAACGGGAAGTCTTTCACGCGAGCCACCCCAGTTGGATAGCGAGGAAGGCACCGACGACGAGCAGCGCGCCGGTGAGCATCGAGAGGGCGTACGAGCGGACGAACCCGGTCTGCAGCCGGCGCAATCGGCCGGACCCGCCGCCGACGCCGGCCGCGATGCCGTTCACCGCACCGTCGATGCCCTTGCTGTCGAGGAAGACCAGCGCCCGGGTCAGGTAGATGCCGGGCTTCTCGAACACCGCTTCGTTGATCGCATCGGTGTAGAGGTTCTTGCGCGCCGCGGTGACCACCGCACCGGCCCGCTGCGGCGCCGTGGCCGTCCCGTTGCGGAAGAGCGCGATCGCGAGGCCTGCACCCGCCAGCGTGAGAACGATCGACAGGATGGTGATCCAGGTGTGGCTGAGGACCGCGTGCGGCTCCTCCTGCTCGGCGCCGAGCACCGGCTCGAGCCAGTTCGGGACCGATGTGGACATCAGCCAGCCGGCTGCGACGGAGCCGACGGAGAGCAGGACCAGCGGGATCCACATGATCGCCGGCGACTCGTGCGGCTCGTGGATGTCCTCGGTCCAGCGCTTCGGCCCGTGGAAGGTGAGCCAGAAGAGCCGGGTCATGTAGAACGCGGTCAGGCCCGCACCGAGCAGGGCGGCCATGCCGAACAGCCAGGCCGTCCAGCCCTCCCGCTCGAACGCGGCGGCGATGATCGGCTCCTTGGAGAAGAAGCCGGACAGCGGCGGGAGGCCGATGATGGCCAGCCACCCGGTCATGAACGTGATCCAGGTGATCTTCATGTACTTGGACAGCCCGCCGAACCGCCGGATGTCGACCTGGTCGTGCATGCCGTGCATGACCGAGCCGGCGCCGAGGAACATGTTGGCCTTGAAGAAGCCGTGCGCGAGCAGATGCACGATGGCCAGCGCGTACGCGCCGCCGCCGAGCCCGACGCCGAGGAACATGTAGCCGATCTGGGAGACCGTCGACCAGGCCAGCACGCGCTTGATGTCGTCCTTGGCCGCGCCGATGATGCAGCCCATCAGCAGCGTGAGCGCGCCGACGCTGACCACCACGACCTGCAGCGTCTGGTTGGCCGTGAAGATCGGGTTGGAGCGGGCGATCAGGTAGACGCCCGCGGTCACCATGGTCGCCGCGTGGATCAGGGCCGACACCGGGGTCGGGCCCTCCATCGCGTCCGGCAGCCAGGCGTGCAGCGGGAACTGGCCGGACTTGCCGGCGGCGCCCAGCAGCAACAGGATGCCCATGATCAGGATCGTGCCGGAGGCCAGCGAGTTGACGCCGTTGAACACGTCGTCGTAGTTGGTGCTCCCGATGGTGGCGAACATCAGGAAGATGCCGATCGCCAGGCCGGCGTCGCCGACCCGGTTCATCAGGAACGCCTTCTTGCCGGCGGTGGCCGCGGACGGCCGGGTGTACCAGAACGAGATCAGCAGGTACGACGCCAGACCGACGCCCTCCCAGCCGAAGTAGAGCATCACGTAGTTGTTGCCGAGGACCAGCAGCAGCATGGCCGCGACGAACAGGTTGAAGTAGCCGAAGAACTTCCGGCGCCCCTCGTCGTGCTCCATGTAACCCACCGCGTACAGGTGGATCAGGGAGCCGACGCCCGTGATCAGCAGCACGAAGACGCCGGACAGCGGGTCGAAGAGCAGCCCGAAGTCGACGTTGAGGCTGCCGACGGCGATGAAGTCGAACAGGCTCTGCTCGGCCGACCGAGCGCCGTCCTCCAGCCCGCGCAGGCTGAGGAACATGATCAGGCCGAGCACGAACGAGGCGGCGACGGACAGTACGCCCAGCCAGTGGCCCCACTTGTCGGCCCGCTTGCCGAGCAGCAGCAGGATCGCCGCGCTGGCCAGCGGAATGGCCACCAACAGCCAGATACCGCTCAGCACCCCCGTCGCCGGGGCATACTCCACTGTCGCTTCCACTCCAAGGCCCCTTTAGTACTTCAACAGGTTCGCGTCGTCGACGCTCGCGGAACGACGCGTCCGGAAGATCGACATGATGATCGCAAGGCCCACCACGACCTCGGCCGCCGCGACCACCATCACGAAGAACGAGATGATCTGGCCGTCGAGGCTGCCGTTGATCCGGCTGAAGGTGACCAGCGCGAGATTCGCCGCGTTCAGCATCAGCTCGATGCACATGAACAGCACGATCGCGTTGCGGCGGATCAGGACGCCGGCGGCGCCGATGGTGAACAGGATGACCGCGAGCACCAGGTAGTAGTCGGGAGTCACTTCTTCTCCGTCCCCTTCGGCGCGGCCTCGCGCTCGGTCAGCTCACGAACCGGCAGGATCGGCGAGATGCTCCGCTCGGATCCGTTGCCGTCCGGCAGCCTGGCCGGAGCGGCGACCGACATGGTGTTGGCGTAGACGCCGGGGCCGGCCTTCGCGCCCGGGTAGCTGCCCGGCTTGAAGCGTGCCGTCATCCGGGTGACCTGGTCGGCCTTGTCCTCCGTGCCGCGCTCGACGTGCGCCAGCACCATCGCGCCGACCGCGGCGGTGATGAGCAGCGCCGAGGTGACCTCGAACGCGAACACGTACCGGGTGAACAGCAGTGAGGCCAGGCCGGGAACATTGCCGTTGGCGTTGGCGGCGGTCAGGCCGACCGCGGTGTTGTCGCCCAGCGAGCGGGCGAGGCCGGTGCCCACCAGGCCCGCGAAGCCGACGCCCAGCACGATGGCGGCGACCCGCTGGCCGCGCAACGTCTCGATCAGCGAGTCGGACGCGTCGCGGCCGACCAGCATCAGCACGAAGAGGAACAGCATCATGATCGCGCCGGTGTAGACGATGATCTGCACCGCGCCGAGGAACGGCGCCGAGTTCATCACGTAGATGAAGCCCAGGCAGAGCATGGTGACGACCAGCCAGAGGGCGGAGTGCACCGCGTTGCGGGCGATCACCATGCCGAGCGCGCCGATCACGGCGAGCGTGCCGAGGATCCAGAAGCCGACGGCCTCGCCGTTGGAGACCTGACCGGTGACCTCGGCGGCGAGCAGAGCGTTCACTTGCCGTCACCCCCTCCGCCGGCGATGCCGGACGAGGCGGCCTCGGCCTTGGCGGTGGCCTTGCGGGCCGTCCCGGCCGTCTCCGGCCGGTCGCCGTCGCCGCCCGTGCTGGCGTCCTGCGTGCCGGTGTCCGACCAGGGTGCGCGCTCGGCACCGGCCGAGGTGCCCGGGTTGGTCAGCGCGCCGATGTAGTAGTCCTTGTCGGTGTCGCCCAGGCGCATCGGGTGCGGCGGCTGCTCCATGCCGGGCAGCAGCGGGGCCAGCAGTTCCTTCTTCGTGAAGATCAGGTCCTGCCGGCTGTCGCGGGCCAGCTCGTACTCGTTGCTCATGGTCAGCGAGCGGGTCGGGCAGGCCTCGATGCACAGCCCGCAGAAGATGCAGCGGGCGTAGTTGATCTGGTAGACGCCCGCGTACCGCTCGCCCGGCGAGAAACGCATCTCGTCGGTGTTGTCGGCGCCCTCGACGTAGATCGCGTCCGCCGGGCAGGCCCAGGCGCACAGCTCACAGCCGATGCACTTCTCCAGGCCGTCCGGGTGCCGGTTGAGGATGTGCCGGCCGTGGTAGCGCGGCGCCGGCGTGGGCGGCGTGAACGGGTAGTCGGTCGTGATGACCTTGCGGAACATGTGCGCGAAGGTCACCCCGAAGCCCTTGAAGGAGCCGGTGAACGTGCCCACGTCACACCTCCTTCTCGGTGGAAGCGCTGGAACCTTCGCCGACCGTCGCGGGTTCCCGCTCGGCGACGGCCCGCCGTGCACGCGGGCTCGGTGGCACTTGCAGGTCCATGGGTGGCACCGGGAAGCTGCCCGGCGGCCGGGCGGCGAGCTGCTCCTCGACGGAGAGCTGCCGCGGCTTGCGGCTCGACGGCCACAGCATGGCCACCAGCAGCACCACGACCACCACTCCGCCGATCACCAGCCAGCGGTCACGGGTGGACAGCTCGTTGTTCGCGACCCGGACACCGGCCAGGAAGAGGATCCACACCAGGTTGACCGGGATCAGGACCTTCCAGCCGAAGCGCATGAACTGGTCGTAGCGCATCCGGGGCAGCGTGGCCCGCAGCCAGATGAAGCCGAACAGCAGGATCAGCACCTTGCCGAGCCACCACAACATCGGCCACCAGCCGGAGTTGGCGCCCTCCCAGAAGGTGGTGATCGGCCACGGAGCCCGCCAGCCGCCAAGGAACAGCGTGGTGGCGAACGCCGACACGGTGATCATGTTGATGTACTCGGCCAGGAAGAACAGCGCGAACTTGAACGACGAGTACTCGGTGTGGAACCCGCCGACCAGCTCGGACTCCGCCTCGGGCAGATCGAACGGCGCCCGGTTGGTCTCGCCGACCGCGGCGATGCAGTAGATGATGAAACTCGGCAGCAGCAGGATCGCGTACCAGCTCGGCGCGGTCGGGTTCCAGCCGAGGATGTCGAAGCTCGACGTCGAGTTGCCGGCCTGCGCCTTGACGATCTGCGAGGTGCTCATCGTGCCGGCGGTCATGAACACCGCCACGATGGACAGGCCCATCGCGACCTCGTACGAGATCATCTGGGCGCTGGACCGCAGCCCACCCAGCAGCGGGTACGTCGACCCGGACGCCCACCCCGCCAGCACGACGCCGTAAACGGCCATCGACGAGCAGGCCAGCAGCACCAGCACGGACACCGGCACGTCGGTCAGCTGCAGGGCGGTCTTGTGCCCGAACATCGACACCACCGGCCCGAACGGGATCACCGCGAAGGCGGTGAACGCCACCGTCGCCGAGATCACCGGGGCGATGAAGTAGACCACCTTGTCGGCGGTCTTCGGGATGATCTCCTCCTTGAACGGCAGCTTCACGCCGTCCGTGAGGCTCTGCAGCCAGCCTTTCGGCCCCACCTGGTTGGGTCCGGGCCGGACCGCCATCCGGGCCACGACCTTGCGCTCGTAGTTGATCGTGAAGAGCGTCAGCAGGAGCAGGATGACGAAGACGCCGAGCAGCTTGATCAGGACGATCCACCAGACGTCCTGCTCGAACGTCTGGAGGGTCGGGTCCTGCGCGGCGGCAAGGAGTTTCATGCGTGAGTCCCCTCAGCGAGGATCGGGCCGGGTACGCCGGCCGACAGCCGGACCACCGCTCCCGAGGTGACGCCCAGGCTGCGGCGAACCGTCGAGCCCGGTGAGTTGGTGGGCAGCCACACCACCTGCGCGGGCAGGTCGGTGATCTCGGCCGGCAGGGAGACGTCGCCGCGGTCGGTGCTGACCGTGACCAGGTCACCGTCGGCGACGCCGAGCGTGTCGGCCAGGTCCTTGCCGATCCGGGCCACCGCGGGCCGCGAGGTGCCGGCCAGCACCTCGTCGCCGTCCAGCAGCGAGCCCAGGTCGATCAGGTGGTGCCAGGTGGCCAGCACGGCCTCGCGCGGCCCGGGCGTGGGCAGCGAGCCGGCCTGGAACGACGGCGCCGGCGGCCGCCCGGAGCGGCTGGCCGGCATGGCGGCCAGCTCCCGCCGGATCGCGCCGACGTCGCCCGTGCCCAAGGAGATGCCTGCGGTCGCGCCGTCGGACGGGACGTTCATCAGCGCGGCGATCGCCTCGAGCACACGGCCGTCGGTCATCGCCCCGGTGGGCAGCACGGCGTCGAAGGTGCGCAGCCGGCCCTCCCAGTCCATGTACGTGCCGGCCTTCTCCACGGCCGGCGCAACCGGCAGCACCACGTCGGCCCGCCGGGTCACCGCGCTCTGCCGCAGCTCCAAGCTGACCAGGAACGGCACCGCGTCGAGCGCCTCCTCGGCCGGCACCGGATCGCTCAGGTCCGCCGGGTCCACACCGGCCACCAGCAGACCACCCAGCTCGCCCGAGCGGGCGGCCCGGAGGATGCCGTCGGTGTCGCGGCCCGGGTTGCCGGACAGCGCGCCGCCGGGCAGGTCCCACGCGGCGCTCAGCTCGGCACGCGCGACCTCGTCGCTGACCGGGCGGCCACCGGGAAGCAGATTGGGCAGGCAGCCGGCGTCGACCGCACCGCGGTCACCGGCGCGCCGGGG
>NZ_JBFAZH010000056.1:0-14761 GCF_040681735.1 Actinoplanes sp. NPDC051633
GCGGGCATCGTCGGCTTCCCGCACGCCCACCAGTTTACCCAGCGCGGCTGCGACGACGTGACCGTGATCGAGCAGGGGCCGCTGTATTCCACCGGCGGCTCCAGCTCGCACGCGCCCGGCCTGGTGTTCCAGACCAACCCGTCACGGACGATGGCCCGCTTCGCCCGCTACACCGTCGAGAAGTACGTCGAGCTGGGCTGCTTCGACCAGGTCGGAAGCCTCGAGGTGGCGACCACGCCCGCCCGGGTCGCCGAGCTGTACCGTCGGCACGGCTTCGCGACGTCCTGGGGCATCTCCTCCGCCATCCTCGACGACTCCGCCTGCCGCGACCTGTATCCACTGCTCGGGGACTCGGTGCTGGCCGGGCTGCACGTGCCCACCGACGGGCTGGCGCGGGCGGTGGAGGCATCCTCTCTGCAAGCCGAGCGGGCTCGGTCCGTCGGCGCGCGATTTGTCCAACGGGAGCGGGTCGTCGAGATCCGCACCGCCGGCGGCGCGGTGACCGGGGTCCGGACCGACGTCTCGGAGTACCCGGCTGACATCGTCGTGAGCTGCGCCGGCTTCTGGGGACCGCAGATCGGCGCCATGGCCGGGGTCCACATTCCGTTGCTCCCGATGGCCCACCAGTACGCCCGGACGTCCACAGTGGCCGCGCCGCCCACCACGATCCTGCGGCACCAGGACCGTGACCTGTATTTTCGCGCCTACGACGACCACCTCGGCGTGGGCTCCTACCTCCACGACCCGATGCCGGTGGATCCGACCGGCTTCACCGACGGGATGCTCGACTTCACGCCCGACGACTTCGCCGAGTCGTGGAAGGCCGCCGGCGAGCTGCTGCCGGTGCTCGGCGAGGCGACCGTGGCGAGCGGCTTCAACGGCGTCTTCTCGTTCACCCCCGACGGATTCCCGCTGCTCGGCGAATCCCCCGCGGTGAAGGGCTTCTGGTCCGCCGAGGCGGTCTGGGTCACGCACTCGGCCGGGGCGGCCCGCGCGGTCGCCGAGTGGATCGTCGACGGCCGGCCGTCGCTGGACTTGCACGAGTGCGACCTCAACCGCTTTCACGAGTCGCAGCTCTCCCCCGCCTATGTCCGCGAGCGGTCGATGCGCAGCTTCGTCGAGGTCTACGACATCATCCACCCGCTGGACCCGCCGTCCGTGCGGAACCTGCGGGTCAGCCCGTTCCACGAGCGGCAGGTCGCGCTGGGCGCGGTGTTCGGCGAGGGCGCGGGCTGGGAGCGACCCCTGTGGTACGAGTCGAACGCCTTCTTCGAGGGCTTCGAACGGGACGAGTGGTCCCTCAAGCACTGGTCCCCCCGGGCGGCCACCGAGTCGGTCGCCACCCGGGAGAAGGTCGCGCTCTACGACATGACTCCGCTGATGCGGCTCGAGGTCACCGGCCCGGTGTCGTTCCTGCAGGGGCTGACCACGAACAACGTGGACCGGCCGGTGGGCACCGTCGTCTACACGCTGCTGCTCGATCACGCCGGGGGCATCCGGTCCGACATCACCGTCGCGCGGCTCGCCGAGGACCGGTTCCAGATCGGCGTCAACTCCCCGCTCGACCTGCACTGGCTGCGCCGGCACGCGCCGGCCGGAGTCATCGTGCGCGACATCACCGGCGGCACCTGCTGCGTCGGCGTGTGGGGACCGCGGGCGCGTGACCTGGTCGCGCCGCTGACCGACATCGACGTGTCGCATCAGGCCTTCGGGTATTTCAAGGCGCGGCAGGGGCACGTGGGCACGGTGCCGGTGACCATGCTGCGGGTGTCCTATGTGGGCGAGCTCGGGTGGGAGATCTACGCGAGCGCGGATCAGGGGCTCACGCTCTGGGACACGCTGTGGGCCGCGGGGCGCGAGCTGGGCGTGATCGCCGCCGGGCGGGCGGCGTTCAACAGCCTTCGGCTGGAGAAGGGCTACCGGCTCTGGGGTACGGACATGAGCGCCGAGGACGACCCGTACCAGAGCGGTCTCGGTTTCGCCGTGCGCTTGGACGCCGGTGACTTCGTCGGGAAGGGGGCCCTGCGGACCGACGAGCCGCCGGACCGGCGCCTGACCTGCCTGGTGCTGTCCCGCGTCGACCGGGTCCCGATGGGTCGCGAGCCGGTGCTCGTCGACGGGCGGACGATCGGACATGTGACCAGCGCCGCCTTCGGGCACACCGTCAGGGCTCCGATCGCCTACGCGTGGCTGCCGGCCGACCTGAAGGTGGGTGCGGAAGTGAAGATCCGGTACTTCGACCGATTGCTGAACGCCGTCGTTTCCGAGGAGCCCCTGGTGGACCCCAAGATGGAACGCATCCGGCGATAGGAGGCGACGCCATGACCTCGTTGATCCCCACGCTGGCCGGTCACTACTACACCGACTCCGCACTCTTCGCCGCCGAGCAGTCCACGGTGTTCGAGGCGATGTGGTTCTGCGTCGTCCGCGGCGAGGACATCGCCACGCCCGGCTCCTTCCGGACCGTCGACGTGGGCCGCGAGAGCATCCTGGTGACCCGGTCGTCGTGGGGTGCGGCCCGTGCCTTCCTCAACGTCTGCCGGCACCGTGGGGCGAGGCTCTGCGACGCCGCCGAGGGCGCGGTGAAACGTACCTTCCGCTGCATGTACCACGCCTGGGCGTACGACCTCGACGGCAAGCTGGTGGCCGCACCCAACCTGGTGAAGATGCCGGACGTCGACCGCGTCGAGTACGGCTTGCGCCGGGTGCACGTGCGCGAGTGGCTCGGCTACGTGTGGGTGTGCCTCGCGGACGAGCCGCCGTCGTTCGCCGACGATGTGATGGGCGCCTGCGTGGAACGGCTCGGTGACCTGGCGTCGATCGAGCGGTACCGGCTCGAGGACCTGACCGTCGGCCGCCGCATCCGCTACGACGTGGCGGCGAACTGGAAGCTGGTCATCGAGAACTTCATGGAGTGCTACCACTGCTCCACCATCCACCCCGAGCTGACCCACGTGCTGCCGGAGTTCGCCGGCGGCTACGCGGCGCAGTACTACGTCGGGCACGGCGCGGAGTTCGGGCCGGGCATCGAGGGTTTCACGGTCGACGGCAGCGCCGGTCAGTCCACGATCGGCACGATCGACGCGGCGCAGGACAGGCGCTACTACGCGATCACCATCAAGCCGCAGGTGTTCATCAACCTGGTGCCCGACCACGCGATCGTGCACCGGATGTTCCCCCTCGCCGCGGACCGCACGGTCATCGAGTGCGACTGGCTCTTCACCCCCGAGGTGGTCGCGTCGGGCGCCGACCTGGACCCGTCGGTCGAGCTGTTCGACCGGGTGAACCGCCAGGACTTCGAGGCCTGCGAACGCTGCCAGCCGGGGATGTCCTCCCGCGCGTACCGGGACGGCGGCGTCCTGGTCCCCAGCGAGCACCACATCGGCGCCTTCCACGACTGGATCCGCGCCCGGATCGGCTGATCAGGACGGCCTCACCGACGACGGGAGCGGGTCTGCCGCACGGCGGCGACCACGAACCACAGCACGGCCACCGGTAGCAGGAAGTAGAGGGCCGCGACGCCGAGCAGCAGGGCGACGTCGCGCCCGCCCTCGCCGGACGTGCGGTCGAGCAGCACCGCCGTCACCAGCAGCAGGACGGCCAGGCCGAGGGTGATCAGCGGCCCGCGGTAGAAGCGCATGCCGGGACGGTAGCCGTCGCTTGCGCGAAGATCCAGGCGCCCGACGGGTCAACCTCGCCGCAACACCGGCCGCAGGGTGTCGAGGACGCCCGGGTCCTCGATCGTGGACGGCACCGGCTCGTCCCGGCCGTCGGCGATCCCGCGCATCGTGCGCCGCAGGATCTTGCCCGACCGGGTCTTCGGCAGGCCGGGCACCACGTCGATCCGGCGCAGCGCGGCGACGGCGCCGATCTGCTCGCGCACCATCGCGACCAGTTCGGCGACGACCACGTCGGACGAGGTGGCGACGCCGCTCTTCAGCACCACCAGGCCGCGCGGGACCTGCCCCTTCAAGCCGTCCTCGACGCCGATGACCGCGCACTCGGCCACCGCCGGATGCGCGGCCAGCACCTCCTCCATCGCGCCGGTGGAGAGCCGGTGACCGGCCACGTTGATGACGTCGTCGGTGCGGCCCATCACGTAGAGGTAGCCGTCGGAGTCGAACCTGCCGCCGTCCCCGGTCAGATAGTTCCCGGGGTACGCGGACAGATAGGACCGCCGGTACCGCTCGTCGTCGCCCCACAGCGTGGGCAGGCACCCGGGCGGCAGCGGCAGCTCGATGACGATCGACCCGTCCACGCCCGGCGGAACGTCCTGGCCGGAGCCGTCGACCACGCGGACCCGATAGCCCGGGATCGGCACCGAGGGCGAGCCCGGCTTGGTCGGCAGCTCCTCGAGACCGCGCGGGCTGGCGGCGATGGGCCAGCCGGTCTCGGTCTGCCACCAGTTGTCGAGGACCGGGACGCCGAGTCGTTCGCCGGCCCAGGTGTAGGTCTCGGGGTCGAGCCGCTCGCCGGCCAGGAACAGGCGGCGCAGGCTGCTGAGGTCGTACCCATCGAGCAGTTTGCCGTCGGGGTCTTCCTTCTTGACCGCCCGGATGGCCGTGGGCGCGGTGAACATGACGTTGACGCGATGCTGGGCGATCACCCGCCAGAACGCGCCGGCGTCCGGGGTGCCGACGGGTTTGCCCTCGTAGAGGACGGTCGTCGCGCCGGTCAGCAACGGTGCGTAGACGATGTACGAATGGCCGACCACCCAGCCCACGTCGGAGGCGGCCCAGAAGACGTCGCCCGGCCCGGCCGCGAAGATCGCCTCCATCGACCAGCGCAGCGCCACCGCGTGACCGCCGTTGTCGCGGACGACGCCCTTCGGCTTCCCGGTCGTCCCCGAGGTGTAGAGGATGTAGAGCGGGTCGGTGGCGGCGACCGGCACACAGTCGGCCGGCTCGGCCCCGTCGATCGCCTGCTCCCAGGTCAGGTCGCCCGGCCGCAGCTCGGTGAACGGCATCTGCGGCCGCTGCAGGATGATCCGCGGCGTGTCGCCGGGCACCGCGTCGAGCATCGGCTGGTACGGCACGACCCGCGACGGCTCGAGCCCGCAGGAGCTGGCGACGATCACCTTGGGCCGGGCGTCGTCGACCCGCGCCGCCAACTCCTTCGCGCCGAAGCCGCCGAAGACCACCGAGTGCACCGCGCCGAGCCGCGCGCAGGCCAGCATCGCCACGACCGCCTCGGGCACCATCGCCATGTAGATGACGACGCGGTCCCCCTTGCCCACACCGAGCCTGCGCAGCGCGCCGGCGAAGACCGCCACCTCGTCGCGCAGCTCCCGATAGCTGTAGGTGCGGATCGTCCCGGTCAGCGGACTGTCGTGGATGAGGGCCGTCCGGTCGCTGTCGACGTGCCGGTCGAGCGCGTTGTAGCAGGTGTTGAGGGTGGCGTCCGGAAACCAGCGGAACAGCGGCGCGGCACTCTCGTCGAGGATGCGGCCGGGCGGCCTCTCCCAGTCGATCGCGGCGGCCGCGTCCCGCCAGAATCCGGCCGGGTCCTGCATGCTGCGGTCGTAGGCCGCCCGATATTCGCCCATGGGCTCATCGTGCCCCTGAAGCGTTAGGCTCGCCACCATGCTGATCAGGCTCGCCACCGAGGCTGACCTGCCTGCGCTGCTGCCGCTGATCGCGGCCGCGACGGCCGAGCTGCAGCAGCCGTTCCTCACGCCCGCGCAGATCGACTCGAGCCGGGCCATCATGGGTCTGGACACGCAGCTCATCGCCGACGGCACGTACTACGTGGTGCTGATCGGCGACGAGTTCGCGGGGTGCGGTGGCTGGAGCCGGCGGGCGACGCTCTACGGCGGCGACCACTCGTCGGGCCGCGACGCGGCGCTGCTGGACCCGTCGCGCGACCCGGCCCGCATCCGCGCGATGTACACCCACCCGGCATACACCCGCCGCGGCGTCGGCCGTCTGGTCCTGCGGACCTGCGAGGAGGCGGCGGCCGCCGAGGGATTCGAGGTTCTGGAGCTGATGGGTACGATGGCCGGCCGCCCACTGTACGAGGCCGCCGGCTATCGGGTGATCGAGCAGCTCACCGACGCCACCGGAGGCGCGGAGGTCCCGCTGGTCCGCATGCGCAAGACCGTCCGCCGGTCAGCCTGAGGTCGACGACCGCCGTACCACCCGCCACGCGTCGCGGTAATCCGGCGCCGCATCTCCCAGCGCCGCCGCCGCGCACGCCGCGCCCTGCTCGCGCAGCGACTGGGCCACCGTCGTGAGATCGTGCTCCCGCGCGAGATCCGAGTCGTTCCAGCCGCTGATCCGCACCGAGTCGCCGGTCTCGCGCAGGGCAACGACCGCCAGCCGGTCGCCCATCGCGGCGATCGCGTCGAGATCGGGCGCCGCCGTCAGCAACTGACGCACGACCGTCCTGGCCTCGCCCTCGTCGTCGGTGCGGCACACGCCGACGGGCACCCCCGCCCAGTCGATGCCGAGGTCGCGGGCGGCGTCGCGGTAACCGGCCAGCCGGTCCCGGGTCACCGGATAGGCGACGGTCGCGGGATCGATCCCCGGCCGCACAAAGATCTCCCGGTCGCGGTCGACGGGGAAGCTCAGCACCGCCGGGCGGCGGGCGCCCGCGCACACCTCGGCGCCCACCGCGCGCGCCGCCCGGCGGTTGTCGATGCTGATCAGCGTGGTGCCGTCCCGCCGCGGGCCGCCGTGGACGACGACGGGCCGGCGGGTGCTGCAGGCGCCGTCCAGCACCGGGTCGTCGTCGGTGGTGGTCCACACGACGTAGGCGTCGACCGCCGCGGCGACCACCCGCTCGCGGTCCGCCGCGCCCACGCCGGTCGGCACGATGAGCAGCCCGTATCCGCGTTCCGCGCAGACCTCGGCGACGCCGGCGAGGAAGGAGACGGCCGGCGGATCGTCGAACGCGTACGTGAGGTGCTCGCCCAGCACGACGCCGAGGGTGCGGGTGGCGCCGTAGCGCAGGGACCGCGCGCTGGGGTCCGGCCCGGCATACCCGAGTTCGGCCGCGGTCCGCAGCACCCGGTCGCGACTCTCGGCGGACACCCGCTCCGGCCGGTTGTAGGTGTACGACACCGTCATCGGCGACACCCCGGCGGCGCGCGCCACGTCGGTCATGGTCACCCGCTTCGATTGCACTACCGGAGCATAGCTGTGTAGCGTTACACAATGCTTAGCCGCGCCGCCTACCTCGCGTCCGCCGCCTTCGGCGCGTTCTGGGGCACCTGGGGTTCGGCCGTGCCCCGCGTCCGCGACCAGGCCGGTCTCGACGACGGCCGGCTCGGCACCGCGCTGCTGTTCATCAGCGCCGGCGCCCTGCCCGCGATGCTGCTGACCGGCCGGGCGCTCGACCGCTGGGGCCTGCGCCTGACCGGGCCCCTGGTGGCCGCACTGGGCGGCGCCGGGGTCGCCCTGGCGATCACCGCGGACGGGCTGGTCAGCCTGTGCGCCGGCCTCACCGTCGTCGGCATCACCAGCGGCGCCGCCGACGTCGCCCTGAACTCGGTCGGTGGCCGCGCCGAGCAGCGCTCCGGCCGGCCGGTCATCACCAGAGCCGCCGCGACGTTCTCCAGCGCGGTCGTCGTGTCCAGCCTCGGCACCGGCGGCGCCTACGCCCTCGGCGCGCCCACGTGGGGACCGTTCGCGGCCGTGCTGCTGCTGTCGGTCCTGGCCGCCGTGGCGATCCGGCGCGCGCTGCCCGCCGAAGCCCCGGACCGGGAGCCGGCCGCCACCGGCCCCCGCGCGCCGGTCGTCCCGCTGCTGCTCGTGGGCGCGCTCGGCGCGCTGGCGTTCGCCAGCGAGAACGCCCACCAGAGCTGGGGCGCCGTCTTCATGCAGGACATCCTGAACGCCGGCCCGGGCCTGAGCGCGGTCGCCCCGGCCGCCTTCGCCGCGGTGGTGGCCCTGACCCGGTACGCGGCCAGCAAGCTGGACCCAGCCCGCGCGAGGCTGGTCCTGGTGACCGGGGCCCTGACGGCGGCGGCCGGCGCGACGGTCCTGTCCCGGGCCGGCTCCGTGCCGACGGCCCTGGCCGGGCTCGTCCTCGCCGCGGCGGGCACGGCGGCCCTGTTCCCGACCTTGCTGAGCATCGTCTCGCGCAACGTGGCCGAGTCCGCCCGCGGCCGGGCGACCGCCGTCGTGACGGTCGTGTCCTACCTGGGCTTCCTGGTGGGGCCGGTCTACGTCGGCCTGTGGTCGTCGGCGGCGGGGCTGCGCGGTGCGATGCTCGCGGTGGCGGCGCTGGGCGTCGTCCTGGCCGCCCTGACCTTCCCCTTGCTGGCGATGAGCCGCTACGCGATCGCGGAGCCCAGTCGATCGACTTCGTGAGAAGTCGCACCACAGTGGGTGGTGCGGACCGTCGTTCCCACCGAGGCCGGTCGCCGCCCTGCGCTGCGCGGGCAACGCCACCGCGTACCACTCCGGCGGGTCCGAAGTGGTAGCCCACCCACGTATCCAGCCCTCGCAAAGGTGGCTGGCCTACCACTCCGAGGGTCGAGACCACAGTGGTAGCCCACCTACGCGTCCAGCCCCCGCAAAGGACGCTGACCTACCACTACCCGCTCGCGCCGCCGGGTCCAGACCCGAAGTGGTAGCCGACCCACGTATCCAGCCCCCGCAAAGGACGCTGACCTACCACTTTCGCCGGCACCGGCCCGGCGGAGGCCCACAGTGGTAGCCCACCCACGCTGTTGAGCCTCGCAAAGGTGGCTGGGCTACCACTCCCACGCACGCGCCCACGGCCGTTTCCCAGACCTCGCACAGGTCGCCGAGCACCGCCCGCGCCCTCGGGTCGAGACCCACAGTGGTAGCCCACATACGCATCCAGCCCCGCAAAGGCCGCTGACCTACCACTCCCCGCTCGCGCCGCCGGGTCGAGACCCGAAGTGGTAGCCCACATACGCATCCGGCCCCCGCAAAGGCCGCTGGGCTACCACTTCTCGCTTGTCCGGCCGGAGCCGGCGCGGTTGCGGCGCAGCCGCCCTCGAGCGCTGACGGGCCGCGCGCCCCCGCGGGTGGGTGGGCACCCTGCGCGAAGGGGCCGCCACCTCCCCCACCCCGGCACTGGGTGGGTCGGAGACTACGCCGGCGGGCTGACGGTTTTTGGTCGTTGTCCACAGGCGGGCCGCGGTCAGGCCCGGGCCGGGGCGCCCTCGCGGCGGCGCAGAGCCAGCGGGGCCAGGCCGGCGCCGACCAGCACGGCCGCCAGCGGCAGCAGGTCCAGGCTGATCGGGATCGCCACGAAGCCCAGCAGGACCAGCAGCGGGCTCCAGGCCGGCACCCGGCGCGCCACCGCCTCGCGGACCAGCAGGGTCAGCAGGCCCAGCTGGAACAGCACCGGGCCGACCATCTGCAGCATCGACGGCAGCGCCGGCCACGAGTCGAAGATGTCTCCCGTGATGACCCACAGGAAGCAGGCCGCCCCGAAGACCGTGGCCGCCTCGGCGACTGTCGTCATCACGCCCGGGTGCCGGCGGCGCACCGTCTCGCCCAGCACCGCGAAGAGCACGATGGCGAAGAAGAACGCGACGTGGCCGGCGTCCCAGAGCCAGCTGTTGCCCCGGTCACCGTCTAGGCCGTCGAAGTAGCGGGTCACGCCGTAGAAGAGCATCAGCGCGGGGGCCACCAGGGCTGCGAATTTCGTCATGCCCGGAGCCTGTAACACCGGCGGCCCCAGACAGATCAGGGTCAGCCCCGGAGATGACCCTCATTCAAGCGGCGGCCCTTGGCGCCCAGCGGGACCTCGGACATGTCGACGGCCTGCGAGGTCACGTTCTTGTAGCCGTACCCGCGCTCGTCGAACCAGGCCATCGCGTCCAGCTCGGCCTGCGCCGCCGCGTCGGGGATGTCCTTCTCCTCCGCCACCTCGGCCAGGAAGCGGAACGTGAAGAACGGCCGGGCCGCCACGTCGTAGGCCAGGTGCCCTTCGGGCGTGTAGACGGTGTGCAGGAAGTCGTGGTCGGCCTGGGCGGCGAGCAGCTCGGCGCGCTGCGACTCGGTGAGGCCGTTGAAGGCGCCGCGTACGGTGATCCGGATGTTGCGCATGCCGCGAAGGTAGAGCGTCACTCGCCGAGCAGCCACCCATATGGCGCGGCCAGCTTCTTGGCGCGGGCAGGACCCCACGACCCCGGCTGGTACGACGCGACCCGCGGCCGGTTGGCCAGCAGCGGCCCGGCCACCTTCCACACCGCCGCCAGCCCGTCCGGCCGGGTGAACAGTGACCGGTCCCCGATCAGCACGTCGTGAATCAGCCGCACGTACGGCGGCAGCGGCTCGGCGTCGGGCAGGTCGGCCAGCGGCAGGCGCACCGATGCCACGTCGAGTTCGAGGGCCACGCCCGGCTTCTTGGCGAGCAGCACCATGTCGATCTCGCCGTCGCCGGCCAGCGAGAAGGACAGCACGTTCGACACGTCGGGCAGCTTCCCGAACGGCCCGTCCGGCGTACGCAGCACCAGGCTGACCCGCTGCGCGCTCTGCGCCATCCGCTTGCCGGTGCGCAGCAGGAACGGCACGCCGCGCCACCGCGGGTTGTCGATCCACAGCTTCGCCGCGACGTACGTGTCGGTCCGCGACCGCGCCTTGATCCCGTCGACGTCGCGGTAGCCGGCGAACTGCCCGAGCACCACCTCGTCGGGGTCGAGCGGGCGGAACTTCTTGATCACCCGCTCGCGGGCGGCTTGCAGATCCGCCGCCCCGAACGACGCCGGCTGCTCCATCGCCACCTCGGCGGCCACCTGGAAGAGGTGCGTGACCAGCATGTCGAGCACCGCGCCGGTCGCGTCGTAGAACTCGGCACGGTCGGCGATGTCGAGTGTCTCCGGCACGTCGATCTGCACCGCCGCGATGTGGTCGCGGTGCCACAACGCGCCGATCATCTCGTTGGCGAACCGCAGCACGTGCAGCTCCTGGGTCGCCTCCTTGCCGAGGAAGTGGTCGATCCGATAGACCTGCTCCTCGCTCAGCACCGAGTGGACGAGCCGGTCGAGGCGCCGGAACTCCTCGGGCGACGTGCCGAACGGCTTCTCGTAGACCACGCGCGCGCCGTCCACCAGCCCGTGCGTACCCAAAGCTTTGGTCGTCTCGGGGAAGGCGACGGGCGGCACCGCCAGGTAGTGCACCAGCTGGGCGTCCTTGCCCACCGCCGCGCGCGCCTCCTCGATCACCTCGAGCAGGCTGCCCGGGTCATGCGACTGGAAGCCACCGCCGGCGAACCGCAGCCGGGCGGCGAACGCCGTCCACACGTCGTCTTTGAGGTCGGGCCCGAACTCCTCGAGCGAGGCCCGGACGCGTCCGCGGAAGTCCTCGTGCGAGACGTCGCCGCGGCCGTTGCCCACCAGGATCCAGTCCTGCGGCAGCAGCCCCTCGGCCGCGAGCGTGTAGAACGCGGGCAGCACCATCCGCTTGGCGAGGTCGCCGGTCGCACCGAAGAGCACGAACACCGTGGGAGTCATGTCCGCCAGCATTTCCCGCGAATCGCCCGCTCACACGGGTTGTGATCGGAAAGTCCCCCGGTAGGCCTGCGGCGTCGTGCGCATCCGGTGCGCGAAGTGGTGCCGCAGGGTGGCGGCGCTGCCGAAACCGGCCCGCGACGCGATGGTGTCCACGCCGAGGTCGGAGTCCTCCAGCAGGCGCCGGGCCAGCAGCAGGCGCTGGCCGGTGAGCCAGTCGTGCGGGGTGGCGCCGGTCTCGGAGCGGAACTTGCGGGCGAACGTACGCGGGGCCATGTGCGCCATCTCGGCCATCGTGTCGACGGTGTGCGGGTCGTCGAGCGTCTCGAGCACCCGGGCGAGCACCGGCTGCAGTGTGTCGCACTCGACGACCGGCATCGGCGTCTCGATGAACTGTGCCTGCCCGCCCTCGCGGTGCGGCGGGACGACCATGCGCCGGGCCAGCGTGTTGGCCACCGCGGAGCCGTGCTCCTGCCGGATCAGGTGCAGCCCGGCGTCCACGCTCGCGGCGGTGCCGGCGCTGGTCAGGATGTTCTCGTCCTGGACGTAGAGGACGTCGGCGTCGACCTTGGCCGCCGGGAACCGCTCGGCGAGTTCCTCGGTGTGCAGCCAGTGGGTGGTGCAGCGCTTGTCGTCGAGCAGGCCGGCGTAGCCCAGCGCGAAGGCGCCGGTGCACACGCTCATCACCCAGGAGCCGCGCTCGTTCGCCCGCCGCAGCGCCTGGAGCACCTCGTCGGGCGGCGCCTCGTGGGAGTTGTAGGGCACGACCACGACCAGGTCGGCGTCGTCGACCGGCGCGAGGTCGTGGTCGGGGACGATGGTGAAACCGGCATGGGTACGCACGGGAGCGCCGCCGGGCGTGCAGAGCGAGTACTCGTATTTCGGCAGGCCGTCGCGCTCATAGCCGAACAGCTCACAGACCACGCCGAGCTCGAACATCGCCACATCGTCGAGGGCGATCACGGCCACCTTCTGCAACATGCGGCCAAGCCTAATCGAGGTTGGCAGGATTTTGTAGGGGTGTGGCATTACTGCCACTGTTCCGGTGCTCCCGATCGGCGCATGCTGATGGACAACAGCAGCTCAGGAAGCCAAAGGGATGGTTGTCATGGCACTCGCGGTTCTCGCCTTCTTCATCGTCATCGCGCTCGTCTCCGCGCTCGGGTTCGTCGCGGACAGCCGGGACAGCGCCGACTGGAAGCCCTCATTCGACGGCGCGCGCGCCGGTAACTGGCATTAACTCCGCTCAGGGCGAACACGCTCAGGGCGAACAGGCGGGCCGATCACCGGCCCGCCTGGCTACGTTTTAGCGATGAACGCCGAGAGCAGATACGTAGTGCCGCAGTTCACCGAGCGCACCTCGTACGGGACCACGTCGAAGGACCCGTACACCAAGATGTTCGAGGACCGGATCATCTTCCTCGGCGTGCAGGTCGACGACACGTCCGCCAACGACGTGATGGCGCAGCTGCTCACCCTGGAGGGCATCGATCCCGACCGGGACATCACCATCTACATCAACTCGCCGGGTGGGTCGTACACGGCGATGACCGCCATCTACGACACCATGCGTTACGTGCGGCCGGACATCACGACGGTGTGCCTGGGCCAGGCGGCGTCCGCGGCGGCCATCCTGCTGGCCGGCGGCACCAAGGGCAAGCGGCTCGCGCTGCCCAACTCCCGCATCATGATCCACCAGCCGGCGCTGGGCGGCGCGATCCAGGGCCAGGGCACCGACCTGGAGATCCAGGCCCGCGAGATCTTGCGGATGCGGTCCCAGATGGAGGAGCTGCTGGCCGAGGACACCGGTCAGCCGCTGGACAAGGTGAAGCGTGACATCGACCGCGACAAGATCATGACGGCCGAGGAGGCCAAGGACTACGGCCTGGTCGACGTGGTCCTGCCGAGCCGCAAGAAGAGCCTGGCGACCACGAGCGCGTAGCGGCGGAGAACGACATTGCTGGACGGGCGGGGGCGGCACGGTCCCCGCCCGTCATCGCATTCGCTGCTCAGGCCATCCGTTGCTCAGGCCATCCGCGGTCAGGCGCCGCCGGCGGTCAGGGTCACCGTCTGCGGCTGGAAGGCCGTGCCGTTGATGTCGATGCCCGCGGCCTTCGCCTGGTCCTGGGCCTGCTTGATGTAGTCGTTGGTGTAGGCCAGGCCTTCCGGCTGCTTGGTCAGCACCGAGTCGCCGGTCTGGTTCTTGGTGTTCAGCGAGATGTCGACGGTCTGCTTCCAGACCGCCTCGTCGATCGTGCCGATGCCGGCCGGCGACGGCCAGATCAGCTTGCTCGTCTCGTTCATCTGCCACAGCTGGTGGCTCTTGCCGAGCTTGGAACCCTTGGCCACCACCAGGTCACGGCACTTCTCCGCGTTGTCGCGGCAGAACGCCCAGCCCTTGATCGTGCCGACCAGGAACTTCACGGTCTGCTGCTGGTACGCCGGGTCGTTGAGCTTCTCGGTGTTCGCCCACACCGCGTCCTGCAGCATCGACGTGCCGGCCTCCTTCCAGTCGATGATCTGGAAGTCGTCGGCGGTGTAGAGCTTCTTGGTCGCCGGGTTGGTGGCCTCGAGCAGCTGCGCGTACTCGTTGTAGCTCATCGCCTGGGCGGCGTCGATCTCCTTCTTGAGCAGCGCCTGCATGTCGAACTGCTGCTGCACCAGCGTGACGTCCTTGCCGGGGTCGAGCCCGGCCTTGGTCATCCCGGCGAACAGCTCGAACTCGTTGCCGAAGCCCCAGTTGCCGATCTTCTTGCCCTTGAAGTCGGCGGCCGAGGTGATCCCGCTGTCCTTCCAGGCGACCTGGTACGTGCCGCTGCGAGCGAAGATCTGTCCGACGTCGGTGATGCCGGCGCCCTGCTCGCGGGAGGCCAGCGCCTTGGGCACCCAGGCGACCGCGTAGTCGGCCTTGCCCTGAGCGAGCACGGTCTGCGGGACGATGTCGACGCCGCCCTCGAGCAGCTGGACGTCGAGCCCCTGTTCCTTGTAGAAGCCCTGGTCGACGGCGGCGATGTAGCCGGCGAACTGGGCCTGGTAGAACCACTGCAGCTGCAGCTTCACGGGGGCGAGGGCACCCCCGCTGCCGCCGGGTGCGGGCGTCGTCGGGGTGTCGGCGGTGCCGCACGCGGCGAGCACGAGGAGTGAGGCCAGGAATATTCGACTCTTACGCATGCCGCGCTCCTAGGAGATAAGTCTGGTTTGCCAGGGCATCGCGAGGCGCTCGACGATGAGCGTCGTGAGATAGAAGACGAGTCCGAGAAGGCAGGCGCCGACCACGAAGGCCCAGGCACGGGGGTAGGCGGTGAACGCGGCCGCGGAGGTGATCCGGGC
>NZ_JBFAZH010000057.1:0-14754 GCF_040681735.1 Actinoplanes sp. NPDC051633
CTGGGAGCTCAGGACCGCCCGGCGACCGGACCGTGCCGGTTGGGGGGACGGGCGGCACGGCCCGGGGAGGGGGCCTACCTCGTGCCGCGGCGTCCGCCGAGCGTTGCCAGGCCGATGATCCAGCCGACGAAGATGCCGTAGGCGGCACCGCCACTGGCGACCTCGAAAGCGTGCAGCAGCGAGGGGTTGCGGAGGAACAGGGTGGTGAGCAGGGCGGCGAAGCCGGCCGCGAAGATGTACGCACCCCAGCCGGCGAAGAACTGACTGATGGTGCCGCGCGCCCGGGCCAGTTGCGATCCGGGCAGCAGGATGAGGAAGAGCAGGGTCAGCAGGACGAGCAGGATCGCCCGCAGGTCCTGAACGATCACCTCGCGCAGCGAGTCGCCGGCGTCGATGCTCCACGCAGGCCAGCCGAGCAGGCGCAGGAACCAGCCACCCGCGGTGGCCGGGTCGGTGTTGTCCGCGGCCCAGTCCCGATACCACGGGCTGCCGAAGACCAGGACGAGTATCAGTGCGGTGAGTGTGCCCGCACCGGGCGCACTCTTGTATCTGCTACCGAGAGCCATGCGCCCGCTAGTTCCCAGCAAGCACACAGCTTCAAACGAAGCCGGTCGATTACGCCTTCTGAAGGTAGTCGATGAACGCGGCGCGGAGCAGCGGCTCCTGTTCGCCGTACCCGTGACCGGTCAGCTCTCGCCACAGCGCGACCGCCTCGTCGACGGTCGGACCGACCGAGTTGGGCGCGCCGTCCAGGGAGGCGGCGTCGTCGGAGTCGGGCAGGTGCTTGAACACCGACCAGAAGAAGCCGATGTCACGGTGCTCGCGCGCCCTTGCGAACGCGCGCTCCCGCAACTCTTCCGTCGACAGGGCGTCCAGCTCGGCAAAGCTCGCAGAGGTCATGCGGCCAGCATAGGTGTCTTGGTGAAGAGAGGTGGCGGGACGTCCCGCGATCGCCGCGGAGCGAAGCGGAGCCATCAAGCTCTGCCCCAGGGACCGTCGTCCCAGCGGTCGGTGCGGCCCTGCGCCGGCACCGAGGACGGCGACCACGTCTCCGGCAGGCCGGGTGACCAGGTCGTGGTGGTGCCGGTGCTGGCCGCGGCGTTCTGCCAGTCCTCGTCCGGCGGGTCCAGCGACTGCGGACGCCCGTACGTCTCGATCAGGCGGGTGACGACCAGGCCGACGCCGACCAACCCGGCCGCGATCGCGTAGAGCGCGATGTCGAAGTCCTTGCGGGCCTGGTAGTCCAGGAAGAGGGTGAGCGCGGCGACCGCGAGCAGGGTGCCGAAGACCCCGCCGCGGCGGCCGAAGGCGCTGGTGCCGGCGAGCATGGCCGTGCCGATCGCGACGCCGGTCCACTCGAAGCCGGGGCGGGGCACCACCGGCGTGTCCGGCCGCACGGTGGCCACCAGGATGCCGGCCACGACCGCGAAGACCGAGGACAACACCAGCGCGCCGATCACCGGCAGCGCGACGCTCGCGCCGCGGCGGCGGGCCGGGTCCGCGACCGGGCGCATCTTGCCCAGGAACCGGCGGACCGGCGCCACCGTGCCGGTCGCCCCGGCCAGCACGGCGATCAGCGCGAAGCCGCCGAAGAGGAAGAACGCCTGGTCGGACGGATCGAGCGTGCCCTGCACGGCCACCGGGCCGGTGCGCAGCTGGTTGTAGACGACGACGCCGAAGGCCGCGGCCAGCGTTGCCGCCCACCCGGGCACGTGCAGGCCGACCACCAGAAGCCCGACGACGAGGCCGGCGACCGCGGCCACCACGAGCGCCGGCACGGCACCCGAGACCAGGCCCTTGTCGCCGTTCTCGGCCCAGTGCAGGCCGGCGGCGATGACGATCGGGCCCAGCGCGAGGTTGGGCACGCCGGCCCGCAGGGTCAGCCCCGCGGCGAGCGCGAGCAGACCGATCGCCGTACCCCAGATCAGCAGCGTGTCCAGCGCCGGGCGACGCAGCGCGTCCGGCTCGAGCCGGTAGAGCAGGAAGCCGATCGCGGCGACCACCAGCACCAGGACGATCTCCCAGCCGATGTGGATGCCGACCCGGTCGCGGTAGTCCTCCTCGTACGGGCTGTACCGGCGCTGTTCGTCCCCGCTGTCGAACCCGCGGCGGCTGAAATCCTGCGCGGCCGCGCTGTTGCGATACGCCGAGGGATCACTATCCGCGTAGGTCTTCTCGTCGTACGCCATCTGCGCCTCCGCCCCTGTCACCTTCAGACTACGGAATTACCACCACAGGAGTTCAGGGCCAAGTGACCGGCTCACCTGCGTCGCTGCGGTTTGCCCGAGTCGTCCTCATCTTCCCGGTCGGGCTGGTCGGGAACCCGGCACGATCGTTCCAGCCAGAGGGCGGCGGCGATCAGCGCGACCGATGCGATCACTCCGCCCGCGACGGCCGGCACCGCCTCCCGCGCGAACTTCGTCGGCTCGAAGGCGTAGAACGCGAGCAGCCCCGCGCAGTATCCGGCGTACAGCGCGCCGGCCAGCGAGGACGCCTTCGCCAGCACCGCGTATCTGGCCACCGCGAGCGGCTCGACCCGCGGCGCGCCGGGCTTGCGCTGGATCCGCGCCGCCGTGTTCTGCGCCAGGATGCCCTCGGAGACCGCCAGCACCGCGATCACGATCACCGGCAGCCAGGGCGGCGGCGGCCAGTCGTTGTAGAAGAAGCTGAGCAGCAGCCAGCCGACCGCGGCGGCCACGAGGCCCGCGACGATCAGCACCGAGATGCTGGTCGGCCGCATCGACGGATCGGTCCGCGGCCCAGCCGGGTTGTTGCTCACCCGTCCGACTCTAGGCCTGTTTTCGAGTTCGATCCTGCGGCGGGGTGTCGCCGGGCGAATTCGGGAACAGGTCCGGCAGATCGGGTCGCGGGGTCATCGCGGCGGCGTCGGCGGCGATCTCCGGGCGGTTGAGCAGGTCGGTCACCCAGCCGTGGCCGGTCAGGCGCGCGTAGGGCTGGATGTCGAGCCAGGGTTTGAGCACGAAGGCGCGCAGGTGTGCCCGCGGGTGCGGCAGGGTCAGAACGGGATCGTCGCTGGTCAGCGGGGTGTCGTCGGCCGCGTACACCTCGATCACGTCGACGTCGAGGGAGCGCGGACCGTAGCGCCGCGCGGGGTCGCGGACGCGACCGGCGGCCGTCTCGCAGGCCTGCGCCAACTCCAGCCAGTCGCGCGGCCCGGCCGCGGGATCCAGCACGAGCAGAACCCCATTGAGGTACGCGGGCTGAGCGGTGTCGCCCCAGGGCGGGGTCTCGTAGACGCCGGAGGCCAGCAGCACCCGGTCGCCGATCTGCGCCACCGCCCGCCGCAGGTGCCCGATGCGGTCGCCCTGGTTGCTCCCGAGGGAGAGCACCGCCCTGGTCATGAGCAGCTCACGAGCGGCTCACGAGCGGGTCCGGCGCAGCGTCACCGACACGTCGGCGAACTCGCGCGGGATCGGCGCCTGCGGCTTGTGCACGGTGATCGTCGCGGCGGCCACCCTCGGGTCGGCCAGGCACGCGGTTACCAGCCGGTCGGCCAGGGTCTCGATCAGGTTGACCGGCTCGCCGGCGACGATCTCGGCCAGGCGGCCGGCCAGCTCGCCGTAGTGCACAGTGTCGGTGACGTCGTCGCTGGCGGCGGCGGGGGCGAGGTCCAGCTCGAGCTCGGCGTCGATCACGAAGTCCTGGCCGGCGCGCTCGAACTCGTACACGCCGTGCCGGCCGTGGACGCGCAGGCCGGTGAGGGTGATGCGGTCGCTCATCGCGTACCCGACGCGTCGGTCCGCAGCCGCGGAGCGCCCGTCGCGCGCCAGACCGCGACCGCGTCGCAGGTCGCGCGCACGTCGTGGACGCGCACTCCCCAGACGCCGGCCGCCACGGCGAGCAGGTTGGTGGCGAGCGTGGCCGCGGCGCGACCCTCGACCGGGCGGGGCGCGCCGTCCGGACCGGGCAGCAGACGGCCCAGATACGACTTGCGGCTGGACGCGAAGAGCACCGGATGCCCGAGCTCGAGGAGCCGGTCGAGATGCCGGGTCAAGGTCCAGTTGTGCGCACCGGTCTTGGCGAACCCCAGACCCGGGTCGACGATGATCCGCTCGGGTGCGATTCCGGACTCCTGCGCCGCGCCGATCCGCTCGCGCAGCTCCCCGATGACCTCCGCGACCACATCGGTGTACGTGGCGAGCTGCTGCATCTCCCGCGAGTGGCCACGCCAGTGCATCGCGACGTAGGGACAGCCGGCGGCGGCGGCGACCGCGAGCAGTTCGGGGTCGGCCAAGCCGCCGGAGACGTCGTTGATCAGCTCCGCGCCGGCCTCCAGCGCCGCCGCCGCGACCTCGGCGCGGGTGGTGTCGATGCTGGTCGGCACCCCGGCGGCGGCGAGGGCGGAGATCACCGGGACGACCCGGTCGATCTCGGTACGCGCGTCCACGCGCTCGGCGCCGGGCCGGGTGGACTCGCCACCGACGTCGACCAGGTCGGCGCCCTCGGCCCGGAGCCGGAGGCCGTGCTGAACCGCGGCATCCACATCGGTGTATAGACCACCATCGGAGAAGGAGTCCGGGGTCACGTTGAGGACCCCCATCACGACCGGGTGATCCTGGTGCAACTGGCGGTCGCCCATCCCCACGTCCACAACCTACTCACACTGGATCTTCGAACGTGTGTACCATCGCGCAGGCTGCCGTCCCAGAAGGGTCGGTCACTCAGGTTCAGTCACGTCTTTACCTTGGGTAACGAATCAGGCAGCTTGTAGGTAAGAAGGACGGCCCGTACGCTTCGGACAGGCATCATTTGAAGGACCGAAGGAAGCAGATGGGCTAGCGCAGGACAGGTATGCCCTTACGGCTCACTGGACGTGGATGAGCCGGAAGTAGCACCATATGGGGTTGCCGTCAGGCTTCACAACTGCAGTGTTCGATCTTTGCAAGTCGGACACCCGGGAGGTTTACCGATGATCGCCACCGAACTCGCCGCCCAGGCAGCGACGGTGCTACAACAGGTCCCGCTCGCCGCCGAGCCTAAGGGGATCAACACCGAGGGCGTCGTCAGCTTCTTCGCCGGCAACATCGCCCCGATCCTGCTCGCCGTGCTCGGCGTGATCTTCATCGGCCGGGCCAGCCGGGGTGAGATCTCCAAGGTGCTGACCAGCTCGGCGATCGCGATCGTCGGGCTCGCGTTCATCGCCGGCGCGGCGACACTGTTCTTCCTCGGTGACTACCTGATCGATCTGATCTTCAGCTAGTCATGCGCCTACGCACCGACGATGACATCTACCGGGCGCGGCTCGTCTACCTCGGCCCGCCGGGATACACGCTGCCCATGCACCTGCCGTACGCACAGTACGGAATGTTCGTCATCCTGGTTCCGCTCTTCATGTTCCTGCACTACTTGATCACCTTCGAGTTCGATCCGTTCCCCGCCTGGGAGATCGCTCTCGCGATGGTCACCACGTCGTACGTGTTCCGGCACGTCGACCCCGACCGGCCCGCCCGAGTGGTCATCCGCACCGCGCTCACCGACTGGCGGCGTACCCGCGAGCCGGCGGTCGAGCAGCGTGACCCCCGCCTCGTCGCTTCGCGCATCCGGGTCCGGGAGGAGCTGATATGACCATCCATCGTCCTGCAGCGCGCCCGAGCGGGGCCAATTCATGACGACATCCCCTCCGCCGGGGCGTCCCCGTGCCGGATACCCCCACCCGGCCAGGCAGAGTAACGGTGTGCGTTCAGACGATTACGCAAACGACGGCTCTGAAGAGTTCAACTCCTCCGACACCGAGTTGGTGACGACCCCCGGCCATGGCGCCGTCGGGGTGTTCCAGGCTCCGCAGCCGATCCGGCCCCGCACCAACGGCGGGCCGGCCCTCGACAGCTCGATGGACATCGACTCGCCCTTCCTCGACCTGTTCGGGGGCGCGCCGGCGCCGGCCCGGGCCACGCCGCCGCCGTCCGCGGAGGAGCCGCCCGCGTCCGCTCCGGAGGACGACTTCGACTTCGGGTTCGACTTCGATGACCGGACGCCGGCCGGGTCGCCGAGCCTGTCCGTCCTCGACCCCGTCGAGTCCCCGCTCGCCGAGCCCGAGCCCGTCGCTCCGGCGGTCGAGCCGACGCCGGTGAACGAGCCGCCCGTGGCGCCCGCCCCCGTGTCGTCTCCACCGTCACCGGCTCCCACGATGATCTCACCGCCGCCGCCAGCCCCGGTCTCGTCGCCGCCGGCCGCGGTCCCGCCGCCGGCCCCGGTTTCGTCGCCGCCCGCCTCGATCCCGCCGCCGGCCGCCGTGTCGCCGACGCCTGCCCCCGTCTCGCCGCCGCCGGTCGTCGACGACATCGAGGACTCCGAGTCGGACTACGACGACTGGCCCGACGAGGTGCGGCCGGGGCACGACGCCCAGCCGGTGTCGACGCCGCCGCTGTGGCAGACGGTCGCCTCGCCGAGCCTGCCGCCGGGCGTCACCGCCCTGCCGCGGTCGCCCGAGTCGCCCACGCCCGATCAGCTCGCCGCCGAGATCAACGAGCGCGCCGGCCTGCCGGCCACCATGCCGGAGAACGCGCCCGCCCAGTCGAAGTCGAAGGCGCCCGCCAAGCGCCGGCGCAAGCAGCGCGAGGAGCCCGAGAACCTCCCGGCCGTCCGGCCGAAGAAGGAGGTCAAGCCGGCGCCCCTGAAGCCGAACAAGATCAAATTCGGCGACCGGGACCCGTCCATCGAGCTGGAGATCACCGAGATCGCCGGCCACCTGACCTTCACCCAGTCCACGGTGACGGCCTGGTATTCGCTGCCCGAGGTGCGCTGGGCGTTCCGGCCGGATGCCGAACGCGAGGTGCTGCTCTCCGCGATCTCCGAGCAGTACGCGGGCCTCGCCGGGTTCCGCCTGCACCTGCGCCGCACCAACCGGCCCTTCCCGGCCGACGAGTGGGCCCGCACGGTCGACTCGCTGACCGCCAAGCCGCTGGGCGACGTGGCCGGCGCGACCTCCTGGTCGGACCACCTGGTCGCGGCCCAGCGGCACCTGCTCTCGGTGAACCACGCCGAGGGACAGACCTTCCTCGGGGTGACCTTCGCGCGGCGGTCGCTCGGCGACACCTTCTCCGAGCGGATCCTGCGGATCTTCGGCAAGGGCACGTCCGACGGCGAGCGGCGCAAGCTGGGCCGCACGGTCGAGCAGTTCGACGAGGTGCTGAACGCGTTCGGCATGCGCGGCCGCCGGGTCACGCCGCAGGAGCTGGAGTGGCTGCTCTTCCGCTCGGTGGCGCTGTGCATGGCGCCGCCCGGGCCGCTGTCGCCGGTGACCAGTGGACAGTGGGACTCCGGGGATCTGCTGGCGCTGACCGAGCAGGTCGAGCGCTACCGCACGCCGTACGGGTCGACGGTCAAGCTGGTGAACCGGATGACCGGCGAGGAACGGCACGTAGCGGTGCTCTCGGTCGGCCGGATGGAGCCGCTGGAGATCCCCGAGAAGCACGAGCCGTGGATGCACTTCCACGAGCGCCTGCCGTGGCCGATGGAGCTGTCCTCACGGATCGACATCCTCGGCTCGGGCAGCTCCTTCAAGAACCTCGAGCACCGGCTGCGGATGATCCGCTCACAGCAGCTGGACTACGCCGAGCACGGCATCGACGCCCCGCCGGAGCTGGAACGCCTGGCCAAGCGGGCGCTGGTGATCGGCGACGAGATGACCACCGGGCTGCCGGTCGAGTCGGCCCGCGCGCACGGCTGGCACCGGATCGCGGTCGGCGGGCGTACCCGTGAGGAGTGCCTGGAGCGAGCCCGGCGCCTGATCCAGCTCTACTCCCGTGAGCTGCGCATCTCGCTGCAGCATCCGAAGAACCAGGACCAGCTGGCGCGCGAGTTCATCCCGGGCGAGCCGATCGCCAACACGGGGTACGTGCGCCGGATGCCGGTGAAGCTGCTGGCCGCGGCGCTGCCCCAGGCCGCCTCGACCGTCGGTGACCGGCGCGGTGACCTGATCGGGCGCACCTCCGGGACGTGCCGGCGGCCGGTGTTCCTCGACCTGCACTTCCCGATGGAGGTCCGCGAGCGGTCCGGCCTGGGCGTGTTCGTGGCCGAGCCCGGTGGTGGCAAGTCGACCCTGATGGGTGCGCTGGGCTATCTGAACGCGCGGCGCGGCGTGCAGGTGACCCTGCTCGACCCGTCCGGCCCGCTGGCCCGGCTGTGCTCGATGCCGGAGCTGCGGCCGTACTCGCGGGTGCTCAACCTGACCGGCTCCGAGCAGGGCACGCTGGCGCCGTACGCGCTGATCCCGACGCCGATCCGCGGCGAGTTCGCGGCCGGGCCGGGCGGCGACCGCGAGTTCGAGATCGCGGTGTCCAACGCGCGGGCCGAGCGGCGCATGCTGGTGCAAGACATCTGCTCGATGCTGGTGCCGCCCCAGGTGGCCAAGGAGGCGTCCACCGCGACGCTGCTGCGGCACGCGGTGCGGCAGGTGCCGGCCGAGGAGACGTCCACCCTCGACGACGTCGTTCGTACCCTGCAAAGCCTGGACGACGACGAGGGCAAGGAGCTCGCCAACCTGCTGCTGGACACCGCCGAGATGCCGCTGGCGCTGCTGTTCTTCGGCTCGCCGCCGAAACATCTGCTGGGCGCCGACGCCGCGCTCACCGTGATCACGATGGCCGGCCTGCGGCTGCCGGACCTGAAGATCGAGCGGGAGTACTGGTCGGCCGAGGAGTCGCTGGCCCTGCCGATGCTGCACACCGCGCACCGGCTGGCGGTCCGGCGCTGTTACGGCGGCTCGATGAGCTCCCGCAAGATGGTCGGCCTGGACGAGGCGCACTTCATGGAGGGCTGGCGGTCCGGCCGGTCGTTCCTGGTGCGGCTCGCCCGCGACTCCCGGAAGTGGAACCTGGCCGCGCTGGTCGCCTCACAGAACCCGCGCGACATCCTCGGTCTGGACGTGCAGAACCTGGTGTCCACCGTCTTCGTGGGCCGCATCGCGGAGGACCAGGAGATCGCGTCGGAGGCGTTGCGGTTGCTGCGGGTGCCGGTGCACGACGGGTACGAAGCCACGCTGGCCTCGTTGTCCCAGGTGGACGCGTCGTCCTCGCATCGGCTGGGCTTCCGCGAGTTCGTGATGCGGGACGTGGACGGGCGGGTGCAGAAGGTCCGGGTCGACGTCTCGTACGTGGACGGACTGCTCGAGCACCTGGACACCACGCCGGCGGCGGCGAACGCGACGCCGGCGGCCATTTCGAGCATGCCCGACCTGGAGGACTGAGATGGTGCGGCGGGCGTCGGCAGCGGTCCTCACCGTTCTGGTGGCGATGGTGGCGTCCATCGCCTGGGCGGTGGCGGCGCCGACCCCGGCGGGCGCCGCACCGACGCCGCCGGCGCGCGCCCCCGGCGGGGCGTGCAGCCTCGAGGAGTGGCAGACCAACATCCCGGGCTGTGTCGATCGGCTGGCCGAGGTCGGCGAGGCGCGGGCGAACTGCCTCAACCCGCCGACCCCGAGCACGCCCGACTCGGGCCTGGCCGGGTGGTTCGCCGAACGCCCGAAATCGTCGGTCGGAGACACATACCCGGGTTTCTACAGCCGGTATGGCTATGCGGGCTACAGCTATACGACCTATGACCTCGACAACGGCTGCGCCTCGACGCTGATCGATCCGGAGTACAAGTTCGAGACGACCGTCGCGAACGGTGAGTTCATGCTGGCCACGGCCGTGATCGGCGCATCGAACGCCCTGCGGGAACGGGCTTGGGAGCCACAGACGCTTTGGGGTTGGGCCGATCCGCTGGTCGAACAGGCGACGCGAGCCGTGTACGAGAAGGTTTTCAGCGTCTTCGGCGTGATCACGTTGGCGATTGTCGGTCTTTACCTGCTCTGGCGATCTCGGCAGGCAGAGATGGGCGCCGCAACCACCACCGCCGGGTGGGCCCTTCTAGTGATGGTCGTGGTGACGGCCATTGCATCGTGGCCGGTCCGGTCGGCGAACATCGCCGATCAGTCGTTGATCACCACGCTCGGGGTAGTGCACGACGCGGTGGGACCGCGGCCGGACAACTCGCGGCCATGCTCGACGGGCCCGAAAGACTGCGAAGACAATCGACCTCCGGCGGTGCGCGCAAGCGATACCGCGACTGAAACCATGCTGTATCGCAACTGGTTGCGTGGCATGCTCGGTTCGGCTGAGAGCGAGACGGCGAAAAAATACGGCCGTGCTCTCTACCAAGCCCGATCCCTCTCCTGGGACGAGGCTCAGCGCATGCGTAACGCTCCGGCGACTCGCGATGGCGTCCTTGAGCGCAAGAAGCAGCAGTGGATCAAGGTGGCGGAACAGATCAGTACGGAAGATCCGGAGGCTTACGAATACCTCAAGGGCGTCAACGGAATGGACCGCGTCGGTTCGGGCTTCATCGCCGTGCTGGCATCGATCATGTTCGCGATGTTCGACCTCACGGCGTCGCTGCTCGTGCTGCTCGGTTTCCTGATCTTCCGCTGGGCGGTCATCGCTGCCCCGATTCTGGGCACCATCGGGCTGTTGCGACCAGCCTCCGCCGGAATCCGGCGGCTCGGTAATGCGGTGGTCGCCGCAGTTTTCAACATCGCCATCTTCGGCACCGGCGCGGCGATCTATCTCTTCGCAGTCGAGCTGATCATGAATACGGGCAGTCTCGCCGGATGGCTGCAGGTCGTGCTGGTCTGGCTTTGCGGGGTCGTCGGTTGGCTGCTGCTGCGCCCCTATCGGCGGATCACCCAACTCGGCGGTAAGGACGGCACTCGAGCAATCGCATCCGCCGGTTCCTGGCACCGACGCTTCTTCCGGGACATGCGCGAAGCGGCCAGGCTTGAGGGCTCCGATGGGGGCGGTTCTCAGGAGCCAGCCGTCGGCAAGGACCGCCGCACGGTTTATGCGGATCAGAGCAACCTGCGCCCGGAGGCCCGACTCGAAGATCCGGCGCACAGCGCGGCCAAGCGAGCGGAGCTCGCCTCGAATCCTTCGGGTTCGACCGGAAGCGGCCGAGCCGCCGACGGCGCCACGCGCCCCGACGGCGTGGAGACCACCCGAGAAGACGCCAGGGAAGTAAAGCCGGCGAAATCTGGGGCACGCCGGGCGGCCACCTGGTCGGAGCCGGACATCGCCGAGAAGCCAGCGGCCTACGCCATCTATCGTCCGGAAACCGGCAACACCACTAACGAACCCACATCGCCTCGAGTGCGCACCGAGGCGAAGTGATCTGATGGCTGCACGCTTCCTGGAACGAGGCCTTACCGGTCTGTTCCGTTCGCGTTGGGGTGTTGCCATCGTGCTCGCGGTCATTGTTCTGGCCGTGGTTGGCATCGGCCGGATCTTCGCTGATCCTGGGGAGTCGGGTCGCACGCCAATCGGCAGTGGTTCACCGGAACCCACGCTGAGCGTCAACCCGGACGAGGAAGACAGCGTCATCTCACCGACGCCGCCTCCGGCGCCGAAGACAAGCCCTGGCACGGCGTTGCCTGAAGCGGTTGCCTACGCCTTCGCGGGCGCGTGGGTCAATCACCGGAACGTCTCTGCGAAGGCCTGGCGCGATCGCCTCGTCCCGAATGCCACCAAGGAACTTTCCCAGGAGCTCGCCGACACTGACCCCGCCGACGTGCCGGCCGACCGGGTGAACGGCCGACCGAACCTGGTACCGGTTGGCGACAACCTCATCGACGCTGTCGTCGAGACCGACTCGGGAAAGCTCACCCTGCGGCTGGTCGCGCCGGAGGGCCGATGGCTGGTGAGCGGAATCGACTGGGCAGGACCATGAGGCGGCTCCGACCGACCCGGTTCGCGCTGCTGGTGGCGGTAGTCGCCACGCTGGCATTGCTCTGCTGCGGCGGTACCGTCAGCGCCATCCTGGTCGGTGGGCTGGGTGAGGAGGATAAATCCAACACCTTCTCCGCATTCGGCTGCGGCCAAGGCGACCCTATCGACGAAAACGCTGACATGCCGTCAATCTCTGATTACGGACCGCAGCAAATCAGGAATGCAGCGATCATCATCAACGTTGGTCGCGAACTCCAGTTGCCGCCTCGCGCCTGGGTGGTCGCCGTTGCCACGGCTATGCAGGAGTCTCGGCTGAGCAATCTCGGCCACCTCGGCTCGGCTAACGACCATGACTCGCTCGGGCTCTTTCAGCAGCGGCCGAGTGCCGGCTGGGGTACGCCCGCGCAAGTTCAGGATCCTATCTACGCCAGCCGCAAGTTCTACGAGAAACTGCAAACCGTCAAGGGCTGGGAACGAATGTCGCTCACCAAGGCGGCTCAGCGGGTGCAACGCAGCGCATACCCAAACGCTTACGCAAAGCACGAACTGATCGCGACCGAGATCGTCAACAAGTTAGCAAACGGCGCGGCAAACGCCGTAGGCAGCTCCCTGGCCATGGTCTGCGCCGCGAGTGGTCAAATCGCCGCATCAGGTTGGACCGCCCCGGTAAAGGCCGTCGTCGGCTCCGGCTTCCGTACTCCGCAACGACCTACCCATCAGGGCGTCGACCTGATCATCGGGCGCTACACGCCGATCGCCGCAGTGAACAGTGGCACGGTGTCGATCGTGAAGTGCGACGACGACCGTCGAGGCCGGCGGAGCTGCAACGTCGACGGGTTTCCTGGCAAGGGCGGCTGCGGCTGGATGGTCGAAATCGTGCACGCCGGCAGCGTGATGACGCGCTATTGCCACATGGTCCAGAAACCGTTCGTCGAAGTCGGGCAAGACGTGGCGGCCGGTGCGATCATCGGCCGGGTGGGTACAAGCGGAAATTCTTCCGGACCGCACCTGCACTTCGAGGTGCACATGAACAATGACCGCACCAGCCGGGGCGCGGTAGACCCGGTCGACTGGATGCGTAAGCAGGGTGCACCGCTCGGGGGTGAGCAGTGACCGGCGGCTCAATGCCTGATCCATTCGCCGGCCGCGCGGGTGGATGGGCCCAGGACGGACCACGCCCGCTCGTGCCGACCCCCGCGACGATGGTCGGCTCACTCCGCGGGCGGCGCGTGCTGATCGGCTTGCCCGGACTCGGCTGGCGTGGTGACATGCGCGCGGACGAGAAGGTGGTGCAGGGAAGTCGCACTTACGTCCCCGTCATGCCCGAGGCGGAGTGGTATCGCGCCGAGGCCGAGCAGATCGAGGTTTTCGCGCCGCTCGTGCCTGTAGAGCGCGTCTGGGCCGAGGAGTACGGCCTCGCAGGTCCCAGCTCGAGCGCTGGGGATGCCCGCACAAGGTTGGTTTCATTGGATGAGCCGCCGCGGCGCAATCCGACCGCCTCGCTGGATGCGGACAGCATCACGGGACGCCGAGTGATTCAGATTCTTGAGAACGGCGGGGAACGACGAGACCTTCGCGGCGTCACCGAGCTGCACACGAGCGACGACGGCGACATCTGCGCGCGAGTCGCGACCGAGCTGGAGTGGTACCGCTGGGCATGGAGTGGGCGAGCGCCGAGCACTCTGGAAGTTTCAATGACCGCGCTGTGGGTCGAATAGAGCGTTAGCCGGTCGAGGTGGCGCTGCAGACGCGCCAACCATCCTTGTCGACCAATCCGAACCTGAACGGCTGCAGGCCGTGCGCACCGTCCGTTGCCAACCATTTCAGGTCGGTCGACGCCGTGGCCCGATCACCGACGACCGTCACGGAAATGCTGGTCCAACTGAGGTCGATGCCAACGCTCTGATCCTTCTCAACCGCCATGAAGCGTGCTCGGAATGCTTGCAATGCCGACAAGTTGGCACCTGACTTGCAGACATACAAAGCTGCCTCTTCGTCGTCGCGATTCTGCAGGAAGGCACCTAAATAGCTGTCCACGACGGCGTCCGGGGCGGTGCGTTTGATCTCTGTCGCCTGGTCGTAGACCGAGATGAAGACCCCGACGCCGCCCAGGCACAGCAACGCCAGGATGCCCGCGCCCATCGCGATCCACAGCCGCACCCTCCGGTTCGGGCGCTTGCCGGCCGGTGGCGGCGGCGCGAGCGGCGGCTGCATGGGCGGTGGTCCGCCTGGACCCACCGGAGGCAGCCCGGCCGGGCGCATCGCCGACGGCGGCACCGGCTGGCCCGGCACAGCGGGTGACGGCTGCGCGGTGGGTCCCACTCCCGGCTCAGGCGGCTGCACACCGTCGACTTTAGTGGTTCGGCCATAGATAGAGCTGCGCCACGACAACGTCACCGGCTACGGAACGCAAACCTCCGGCCCACCTGGGATACGGTTTGTGCGCACACAGGGAGGTGAGGCGGTGGCGGAGTCGAGTTCCCGGATCGATCAGGCCGCTGCCCTGCACCGGCAGGCCGAGGCCACCGTCGCGGCGGCCGCCGCCGCTCTCGAGGCGCAGACCCCGGCCGTCGCCGACCCGCGCGAGCAGCACGCCCTGGTCGAGGAGTTGCGTGCCGCGGCGAGCGAGCTGGCGCCAGGCTGGCTCGGCGCGCCGCTGGACGCGCAGTCCGCCAGCACTCCCCTCGGCGCCCCCAACCCGCCGCAGTTCGTCCGCCTGGGCGTGGCTCAGCCGCAGGACGACGCCACCTTCCCCGCCATCGTGCCGTTGCTCGGCACCGGGCATCTCACCATCGACGCGGACGCCCGCGACCCGCGCGTCGCCGGGCTCATCCGCAGTGTGCTGCTGCGCCTGCTGGCCGCCGCGCCGGCCGGGTCGCTGCTGATCCGGGCGGTGGACGGCGCCGGGGGCGGCACCACCTTCGCGCCGTTCGAGTCGCTCGCCGACGCCGGGCTGATGGAGCCGGTGGCGACCGACCGGGCAGGCCTGATGGAGATGCTGTCCGACGCCGAGAAATGGATCCGGCCCGGC
>NZ_JBFAZH010000058.1:0-14543 GCF_040681735.1 Actinoplanes sp. NPDC051633
GGTGGAGTGTGGGGCGCGCTGGTCTGGATCGCGCCGGCGTCGATCCTCGGCGGGCAGCGGATGGCCGCGCTGGCCGTCGGGCTGGGCGGGCTGGCGGCACTGGCCACGGTGACGGCGGCGCTGGTCACCCGCACCGAGGCGGATGTGGTGCGCTGGTCGCTGCCGTGCTGGCTGCTGGGTGCGCTCAGCGTCGCCGGGGCGGTCGGCGACGGCTGGTACGCGCTGCCGGTGGAGACACTGCTGCCGGCCGCGATCGTGGTGGCGGCGGTCCGGGCGTACCGGCCGGTGATCATGCGGCGGGTGCCCGGGCGGCCGCGACTCTCCCGGCGCGACATGTGGCGCGGGCTGGGCCACCTGGTGCTCGGGGCGGCGCAGGCCGGCTGCCTCCTGCTGCTGTGCAAGGCCGGCTCGGGGCTGGCCGCGCTGCCGCTGCTGATCGCGGTGCCGGCGCTGGAGACGCTGGTCGGCTGGCATCTGTTCCAGGTCGCGGCCGGGCTGGATCTGGCCGAGAGCGAGCGGGACTACCGGCAGCACGTCCGCAGCGTCGCCGTGACCACGGTGTCGGCGCTGCTGCCGCCGCTGGCCGCCGGGATCGCGCTGGCCGCGGCCGCGTACCGGCTGCCGTACGGGGTGGCGACCCGCGACGGTGTGCTGGCGCTGGCCGCGGGGACGCTGCTCGGCGGTCTGCTCGCGATCACCTTCCTGGTCGCGGCGCGCGGGCGCACCGTACTCGCCGCATTCCTCGCCGCGGCCGCACCCCTGGCCGTCGTGGCCTGGCCGGCCGCACCCCTCCCGGCGCTCGCGCCGCTGCCCGCCCTCGTCGCCGCGCTCGCGGCGATCCACCTGCTCGGGTTGCTCGTCGTCGCCCACACCGCAGCGCAGATTCGGAGACCGTCGTGAAGACCCTTTTCCCGCCGTACGCCCACCCGTCCCCGGAGCTGGCCCTGGACGCCGACACGTGGATCATCCAGGAGCGGCCCGGCCGGCGTCGCTCGGTGCACCAGGTGCTGGGCCGGGTCGACCTGGACTGGGGCGGCCGATCGCTGGCCGACGTGCTGGCCGATGTGGACGCCTGGCGCGAGGACGGCGTCGAAGGCCTCTTCCTGGACCGGGCGCCGGCCGGTGCGGGCGGCGTCGGGCCCGTGGCGCTGACCCTGCGGCTGGCGGCCCGCCGGGGCCTGCACCGGGTGGTGCTCAACCCGGGCGTGCCGACGCACCCGCTCTACCGCGATCTCAACGTGCGCATCTGCACCTTCGACGGGCCGTGGTCGGCCTATCAGGGCTGGGACGGCGACGGGGTGCGGCCGGGCGACGGCCACATCGTGCACGGGGTGCCGACGGCGCTGCTGACGGCGGCGCGCCGGCTGATGGGCCGGCGGGGGGCGGGCTTCGGGCTGGCCACGGACGCGAGCCCGGCGCTGGTCGACCAGCCGAGCGCCAGCTGATCACGGCGCCGGCGCGGCCGCCGCCCGGGACCGCCACTCGTGGGCCAGGACGGCGAAGACGAGCTGGTCGGCCCACTCGCCCCGGAACAGGTAACTCTCGACGTGGCGGGCCTCCTGACGCATGCCGAGCCGCGTCATCATGCGGGCGGACGCCTCGTTGCGGCCGTGACACCGGGCATAGACCCGGTGCAACCCGAGCTCGTCGAATCCCCAGTCGAGCAGCGCGGTGGCGGCCTCTGTGGCCAGCCCCCGGCCGCCGTGGCCGGGGTGGAACACGTATCCGAGCTCTGCCGTGCGGTCACGCTCGCTCCGCCAGACCAGCTCCACGGTCCCGATGACCCCAGCGTCGGTGGCTGCCGCCAAGGTCAAGCAGTCACCCTCGGCGCGCAGGGCGTCCTCGCCCGCCATGGCGATCACCGACGCCCGGGCCTCTTCGCGGGTGCGCGTCCCGGCGCCGAGCATCCAGCGGACGACGTCGGGCCGGCGTTGCCATGAGTGCACATCGTCGAGATCGTCGAGCGTGACCGGACGCAGCGTGAGGCGCGCCGTGCGGATCGGGTACGTGGGCCGGAACATCACGTGATCGTAAGAGCCGGCGCGGCCGGGTCAGCGCAGGCGGCGACGGGGGCGGGGCTGGCAGCGCGGACACGAGAACGACGAGCGGTTCATGAACTGCTCCCGGCGCATCGGCGTCCCGCACCGGTCGCACGGCTCGCCCTCCCGGCCGTACGCGTGCAGCGACCTGTCGAAGTAGCCGCTCTGGCCGTTGACGTCCACATAGAGCGCGTCGAAGCTCGTGCCGCCGGCCACGATCGCCTCGCCCAGCACGTCGCGCACGTGCGCCAGCAGACGGCGGACCGCCGGCCTGGTCAGCGTGTCGGTCGCCCGGGTGCCGTGCAGCTGCGCGCGCCACAGCGCCTCGTCGGCGTAGATGTTGCCGACCCCCGAGATCAGCGTCTGGTCGAGCAGCGCCCGCTTGATCTCGGTGTGCTTGCCGCGCACCCGGGCCACGAACGCCTCGTCGTCGAAGAGCGGGTCCATCGGGTCGCGGGCGATGTGCGAGATCTCGTCCGGCAGCGTGGCGCCACCCTCCGACACGGACAGTCCGCCGAAGGTGCGCTGGTCGACGAAGCGCAGCTCCCGGCCGCCGTCGGTGAAGGTGAAGCGGGCCCGCAGGTGCGGGCCGTCGTCCTTCTCGGCCGGCTCGATCAGCAGCTGGCCGCTCATGCCGAGGTGGCCGATGATCGCGTCGCCGGAGTCGAGCGGCAGCCACAGGTATTTGCCGCGGCGGGACACGTCGAGAATCGTGCGGCCGGTGAGCATCGCGACGAAGTGGGCGTCGCCGGGCAGGTGCCGGCGGATCGCGCGGGGGTGGCGTACCTCGACCGTCTTGATCGTGCGACCGGCCACCCACTTGGCCAGGCCCTGGCGGACGGTCTCCACCTCGGGGAGTTCGGGCACAGCTAGTCCTTCTAGAGGGTGTAGGGCCAGACGACGACCAGGTAGGCGCCGTACCAGAGGCCGAACAGCGCCCACGCCGTGATCGACAGCACCGCGACCCGGGGGCGGGCGCGGGCCGCGGCCACCACCGCGGGCATCAACGTCAACAGTACGGGCAGCAGCAGCCGCGGCTTCGAGTGGTAGAAGCCGGCCTGGCCGTACACCAGGATCATCGCCAGTACTCCGTATACGGCCAGCGGCGGCCACGGGCGCCCGGCCAGCGCGATCCACGCGGCGGCCACGGCGGCGAGCAGGATCAGCGCCACGCTCATCGGAACCCAGCCGTCGCCCTCGCTGAGCGTGGTGACGAGGAAGGACAGGGTGCTGGCGCCGGCGTCGAAGGCGGTGCCCCAACCGGCCGCCTGGATGCGGAACCAGGCGTCGAGGTCACCCACCCGGAGGGCGACCCATCCCAGGTACGCGGGCACGCCGGCCAGCGCGACGAGGGCGGCGGCGATCGGTTTCCACGTACCCTCCCGATCTTCTTCCCGGTTCTTGACGGCGAGGGCCGCGGCCACGGCGAGCGCGACGGCGGCCGCGGCGCCGGTCGGCCGGGTCAGCGACGCCAGCAGGCCGAGCAGCCCGGCGGCCCACCAGACGCGCCGGTGCGCGGCCGCGAGCATCCCGGCGACGAAGGCCAGGAAGAGCCCTTCGGAGTACGCCATGCTGAGCACCACCGACACCGGCGCGGAGCAGCAGATCGCCACCAGCGCCCAGCCCGCCCGGCGGTCGTAGAGGCTGGTGCCGAGCAGATGCAGGGCGATGGCCGCGCCCAGCGAGGCCGTCCAGGCGACGGCGATCGCGGCGGTGCCCGGGTCGGCGCCGAGTGCGGTCAGTCCCCGGATGAGCATCGGGTAGACCGGGAAGAAGGCCAGCTCGTTGGCCTCGAGGGCGCCGCTCGCGGCGAACGTGTACCCCTGCGGGTAGCCGTCGGTCGCGGCCCGGATGAACCAGCCGCCGTCCCACTCGAGCAGATATTGGCGCAGCGACTGGCCGTCGTCGGAGTAGGCGCTCAACCAGAGCAGCATGACGATCTGCACGGCGCGGGTGAGCACCAGCAGAAGTGCCGCAATGCCCAGACCGCGCCAGGCGCCCGCCCGCTCGAACAGAGAAGGGGTCATCCCAGGTGACCGCCACCGGCAACGGCCGGCGGTGGCGGCTGCGCCTCGGCGCGCTCGGTCAAGGTGCGCCAGGCGGCGGCCGCGGCGCGCTGCTCGGCCTGCTTCTTGCTGCGGCCGTCGGAGCCGCCGTAGCGCTCGCCGGCCACCACCACCCAGGCGGTGAAGGTCTTGGCGTGGTCGGGGCCGGCGTCGTCGATCACGTAGTCCGGCACGCCCAGCCCGAGCGCCGCGGTCAGCTCCTGCAGGCTGGTCTTCCAGTCCAGCGCGGCGCCGCGCCCGGCCGACTCGGCCATCAGCGGGTCGAACAGCCGGTGGATCACCTGGCCGGCGATCTCCAGGCCGTGTTCCAGGTAGATCGCCCCCAGCAGCGCCTCCAGTGTGTCGGCCAGGATGCTCGCCTTGTCCCGGCCGCCGGTGGTCTCCTCGCCCTTGCCCAGCAGGAGGTGCGGGCCGAGACCGCCGGGGCCGAGCCGGCGGGCCACCTCGGCCAGCGCGTGCATGTTCACCACGCTGGCCCGCAGCTTGGCGAGCTGGCCCTCCGGCAGGTCGGGGTGGTTGTGGAACAGCGCAGAGGTGATCACCACGCCGAGCACGGAGTCGCCGAGGAACTCCAGGCGTTCGTTGGTCGGCAGGCCGCCGTTCTCGTACGCGAACGAGCGGTGGGTCAGGGCACGTTCGAGCAGGCCCGGCTCCAGAGGCACCCCGAAGGCGTCCTCCAACGGCTTGGTCGATGGCCGTCGACGCTTGTCACTGCTCATCTATCACCTCTGGTTCGCTCATGAGGGTTGCGATGGCGTGCACCGCACCCCGGCGGTGCAGGTCGGCGGCCAGCGCGATGCCGGCCGCCAGGTCGGTGCCGGCGGCCGCGCCGTGGCAGACGACGACGGTGCCGCCGACGCCGAGCAGCATGGCGGCCCTCGCCTCGGGCTCACCGCTGGGCGAGCCGATCAGCGCGTAGGCGGTCTCCAAGCCCTTGAGCAGCACGTTCCCGGTGAATCCGTCGGTCACGACGACGTCGGCCCGGCGCCCGGTGACGACGTCGTTGCCCTCGACCAGGCCGACGTACTTGATGCCGGATCGCTCGAGCAGGGCGGGCATCGCCCGCCGCAGTCGGTCGCCCTTGCCCTCCTCGGTGCCGATGGTGAGCAGGCCGACGCGGGGTTCTCCGACGGCGTGGACCACGGTCGCGTACGCGGCCCCGAGCCGGGCGATCACGGTCAACGCCTGCTCGTCGGGGTCGACGGTGGCACCGACGTCGATGAGCACGACCCGCCCGGTGGCGGTGGGCAGCACGGCGGCCAGCGCGGGACGCCGGACGGCGGGCCAGCGCCCCAATCCGAGCGCGGCGGCGGTCACGGTCGCGCCGGTGTTCCCGGCGGAGACGACGGCGTCCGCCTCGCCCTGGGCCACGGCCAGCACGGCGGCGCGGACACCGGACTCGGCCCAGTTCTTCGGGACCCGCATCGGGCGGAAGGAACCCTGGCTGCCGAGGGCGCTCACCCGGGCCCGATCGGCCGGGTCCAGGGCAGCGAAGACCTCGCCGGCCGCCTCCATGGGGCCGACGAGAATGAGCTGCACGGCCGAGTCGGCCCGGATGGCGCGCAGAGCGCCGTCAACCACGACGGCGGGAGCATGGTCCCCGCCGAGGAGGTCGACGGCGATCCGCGCGGTGCCCGGCTCCGGGACAGTCGCCTGTCCGGTGGCCGGCGCACCGGCATGACGCCGCTGCCCTGGCACGACCCGCCCGGTGATCGGGCGCGTCAATTCAGGCGACTCAGACCTCGAGGACCTGACGGCCGTTGTAGGTGCCACAGACCGAGCAGGCGGTGTGCGGCAGCTTCGGCGACTTGCACTGCGGGCACGCCTGGGTGACGACCGCGGTCGCTTTCCAGTTGGCCCGGCGCGAGCGGGTGTTGCTGCGCGACATCTTGCGCTTCGGGACGGCCACGGTACCTACTCCTCGTTGTTCGACATGTTGCGCAAAGCGGCCCACCTCGGGTCGACGGCCTCGTGGCTGTGGTCAGCCGGAAGGTCCGCCAGACGCGCCCCGCACTCGGGGCACAACCCTGGGCAGTCCGGCCGGCACACCGGGTTCGCCGGCAGTGTGAGCACCACCGCGTCCCGGATCACCGGCTCCAGGTCAAGCAGGTCGCCCTGCATCCGGCCCACCTCGTCCTCGTCGGTGGTCTCCTCGGTGGTGCTGTCCGCGTAGGCGAACAGCTCCGCGAGGTGAACCTCGAAGGGCTCGGTGATCTCGTCGAGGCAGCGGCCGCACTCGCCGGACAGCGAGCCGCGGACCGTGCCGCTGACGTAGACGCCCTCGGACACCGACGTGAGCGTCAGATCGAGCTCGAGGTCGGAACCCTCCGGCACCGTGATCAGCTCGAGGCCGAGGTCCGCCGGTGCCGGCGCCACCCGAACGAGCGCACGCGTCGCCCCAGGCTGGCGCGGGAGCTTCGTCGTGTCGACGACCAGCGGCTGCCTGGGATCGAGGTGACTCTTGGATGACTTGTGCATGGTGAACTCTCAGCCTCGGGCAAGGCCGACAGGAAAGGTTACCTGAGCTGGCGGCGGAGCGTCGAATCGGGTCTGCGTCGAATCGGGTCTGCGGCGGATCCGATCTGTGGGGTGGTCAGAACGGCAAGGGGCGCTCGTCCTCGCCCTGGAAGGTGCCGATCTCGCGCAGCGCGTGCATCTTGTCGCGACCGCGCTCTATCGAGGCCAGCGCCCTGGTGAGGAACTGCTCGAAGTTGGCCAGCGCGGTGTCGACGTAGTCGTCGACCTCCTCGCGCAGCCGCTGCGCCTCGGCCCGGGCCTCGCTGATGATCCGGGCGCCCTCGTGCTCGGCCGAGACGGTGATCTCGTTCACCGACACCAGGCGGGCGTGCTCGGTCTCACCCTCGCTGATGATCCGGTCGGCCTCGCGCTTGCCGGCGTCGATGATCTTGTCGCGCTCCTCCAGCAGGGCGGCCGCGCGGCGCAGGTCTCCGGGCAGCTCGGCGCGCAGCTCGTCGAGGATGGCCACCATCTCGCCACGGTCGAACATGAAGTTCGTCCGGGACATCGGCACGGAGCGTGCCGCCTCCACCATGGCGATGATCTCGTCGATGCGGTCGAGCGGATCCACCGGCGTCTCACTCCTGTCATACGTGCCCCACGGAGCGTGGTCCGATCACGTTACTGCGTAACAGGGGGCTCGGCGCGCCAGGGCCCTACTTCTCGCGCAGGCGTGTCACCAGGCGCTCGCCCACCAGGTCGGGCACGTAGGTGGCGATGTCGCCACCCCACTTGGCGACCTCTTTGACCAGGCTGGAGGACAGGAACGAGTGCTGCGGGTTGGTCGGCATGAACAGTGTCTCCACGCCGGACAACCCGATGTTCATCTGCGCCATCTGCAACTCGTAGTCGAAGTCGCTGACCGCCCGCAGACCCTTGACCACCACCGCGGCCTCCTGCGTGCGGCAGAAGTCGACCAGCAGCCCGCGGAACGACTCGACGCGGACGTTGCCGTACGGCGCGGTCACCTCGCGGAGCATCTCGATCCGCTCGTCGATGGTGAACAGACCGGTCTTGTGCTGGTTGATCAGCACCCCGATGATCACCTCGTCGAAGAGCCGGCTGGAGCGGCCGACGATGTCGAGGTGGCCGTTCGTGACCGGGTCGAAGGAGCCGGGGCAGACCGCTCGTCTCATGATCGGCGACCGTACCAAAGGGTGGTCTCTCCGTAGCGGCGACTGCGCTCCGCTGTGACGCCGTCCACCCAGCTCAGCGTCCCTCCCTTGGGCACCGACCGGGTGGACCGCTCGATCGCCAGCACGGCGTCCGGCGCCAGCCACCCGTTGTCCACCAGGCCGCGCTGCATCTCGGCCAGCTCGGCGTCGTCCAGCGCGTACGGCGGATCGGCGAAGACCACGTCGAAGGGGCCACCCTCCGGAGGCCCGGCGACCACCGAGCCGACCCGGCCGGTCACCAGCCGGGCCGCGGCGCCGGCCCGCAGCGTCGCGATGTTGTCGCGGATGATCCGGGACGCCTTGGCATCCGACTCGACAAGAAGGACGAAGGTTGCTCCGCGTGACAATGCCTCCAGGCCCACCGCGCCGGAACCGGCATAGAAGTCTGCGAATCGGGCACCGTCGAGGTCGACCAAAGTGGAGAGTGAGCTGAACAGCGCCTCGCGCACCCGATCCGCGGTCGGACGGGTCTGTGAACCGGGCGGGGCGGCGAGTCTCCGGCCACCGTGCGAACCGGCAATGATCCTGGTCATGGGGCGTCCCGTAGCACGCCATGACGCTACTTCACCACCCCCGACCGGCCATCGGGAGGGTGAATTCCACCGATGCCGAAATACACCGAGGGAATTGATGGAACGCCTCTCGGTATAACGAACATCTCGGATGTGCAACGGCTCCCTTAAGCCGTGCACAGCGGTTTCCCAAATTCAGCTCAGTAAGTATGGTCACTGGCTGTTGCAGGCGACTTCGGTCTCCTGCTGACGACGTGGGGAGGCGTCGTCGCATCGGCCACACCGTTTGCGCGACTGTTGTTCTCCTTACGCCGTACCCCCTGGTCCCCATCTCAGGAGTACGCGTGAACCTGCTCAAGTCTCCGCTGCGCCGCACCACGGCAGTCCTCGCCGGTGCGTTCATCGGCCTGTCCGGAGCTGTGGCTCTCGCCGCGCCCGCCAGTGCCCACGCGCCCGTCGTCTCGGGCTCGACCGACTGTGTGAACTCCGACGGCGACTGGACCATCGACTGGTCCGTCGGCAACGACCACGAGAAGAAGGCGTGGGTCAAGAAGATCGTCCTGGAGCCGAAGGGCACCGAGGTCACCGGCCCGCTGGCCGAGGACGGCACGGAGATCCCGCCGTTCTCGACCGACGCGGAGGACCGCATCCACGGCTCCACCACCATCGACGACGACTCCGTCGAGTCCGTGACCATCAAGGTCTGGCTCAAGTGGGAGGACGGCTACAAGACCGAGTGGAAGAAGCCGGGCACCGCGACCGTCGAGAAGCCGGAGGCGTGCGGCGACGAGACCCCGCCGCCGGCCGAGACGCCGGCCGCGCCGAAGCCGATCGCCGAGGCCGACTGCGACTCCCTCACCCTCGGGCTGGACAACCCGGAGGACGGCGAGGACATCACGCTGACCTTCAAGACCAGCAAGGGTGAGAAGCGCGAGCTCGAGGTCAAGGCCGGCGAGAAGAAGACCACGAAGTTCAGCGCCTCCGAGGGCTTCTCCGTGGAGGTCGGCGCCAAGGGCGTCGAGGAGACCACCAAGGTCGAGTACGAGCAGCCCGCGGGTTGCGAGGCCGGCGGCGGTGGCGGCGAGGAGGGTCCGTCCCTGCCGGTGACCGGTGCCGCCGCGGGCAGCATCGCCGGTGGCGCGGCCGCCCTGCTGATCGCCGGTGGCGTCATGTTCCTCGTGGCCCGGCGCCGCAAGGTCCGCTTCACCGCCTGATCTTCAGCACGAGCAGGGCGCGCCGACCGCGGGGTCGGCGCGCCCTTGCGTCTACGGTGATCCGGTGCAGTGGAGCAGTTTCAGCAATGCCGAGACGGCGGCCCTGGCCCGCGGTACGAGCGGATGCCCGTCGTGCCGCGCCGACGCGCTGCGGCGGTATCTGACCACACCGGAGCAGGCGCGGCGGCCCACGCTCGTCACGTACGTGTGGTGTGCGGCCTGCCGGAAGTTCGTCGGCACCCGCACCGCCCACCCCGACGGCCTGATCTTCGCCGACCCACTGGCCACGCAGCCGCCGTGGAGCGGGAGCCTGACCGGCTTCCTGGAGCATCTCGACCGGCTCTGGGACGACGGTGTACTGCCTCAGACCTTCGCGGGACAGCCGCCGTGGGCGGCGGCGAACTCGTAGAGCCAGTCGCGCTGGGCCTCGTTGCCCGGCACCGGAAGCCCTCTCGCATCCGACACCATCAGCAGCGCCTCCTCCGGCCCGACGCCGAGCATGACCAGGGTCACGGCGGCGAGCAGAGTGGACCGTCCGATCCCCGCGAAGCATTGCGTGACCACGAAACGACCGGCCCGCACCTGGGCGGCCAGCCGGATGCCCAGCCAGAGAGCCGCCTCGCCGGGCACGCCGCGGTCGGCGATCGGGAAGCTGTAGTAGGTGATGCCGGCCTCGCGGGCAGCGAGCGCCACCTCGGCCAGGCCCAGCCGATGCCCCTCCGGGTCGGTCAGCGCGGAGACGAAGACGTCCACACCGGCCCGTGCCAGGCCGGCCATCTCGGCGGCGAGCAGGTGACCGCCGCGGGGGTGCGCCATGGTCGCCAAGCGACCCGGCCCCCGCCAGTCGATCACGTGCAGTGCCGGTGCCATGTACTCCGTGTCCTCATCGGCCATGCGTTGAGCTGTTCTTCCGGCCTGCGCCCCTCCGCTCTTGCTAACGCAGAGTAGGGTCACCCCCGGCATGCCAGCAGGCAGCCTAGCGAGCCTCGGAAAAACGCGCAGTGCCCGACCTGAAGACGAGAGGCCAAACCTGTTGACGACCGCAGACAAGATCCGGGTCGCCGTCGTGTTCGGCGGCCGGAGCACCGAGCACGCCATCTCCTGCGTCAGCGCGGGCGCCATCCTGGGCGCGCTGGATCCGGACGTGTACGAGGTGGTGCCCGTCGGCATCACCCGCGACGGCGCCTGGGTGCTGTCCAGCGCCGACCCGGAGACGCTGGCGATCACCGACCGGCGGCTGCCGGAGATCACCGCGTCGTCCGGTGAAGCGCTGGTCCTGCCGCCCGACCCCACCTCCGCCGGGCTGATGGTGCTCGACCCGGGTGACGGGGCGCGCTCGCTGGCCGGCGTCGACGTGGTCTTCCCGGCGCTGCACGGCGCGTACGGGGAGGACGGCACGATCCAGGGAATGCTGGAGATGGCCGGGATCCCGTATGTGGGCGCGAACGTCTTCGCCTCGGCGGCGGCCATGGACAAGGAGTTCACCAAGAAGCTGGCCGCGGCCGAGGGCATCCCGACCGGGCCGTACGCGGTGCTGCGGGCCGGCGTCTCGCTGAGCGAGGCGGACAAGGAGCGGCTCGGGCTGCCCGTGTTCGTCAAGCCGGCGCGGGCCGGTTCGTCGTACGGGATCAACAAGGTCGACGACTGGTCCGAGCTGGACGACGCCGTCGCCGAGGCCCGCAGGATCGACCCGAAGGTGCTGGTCGAGGCCGCGATCGTCGGCCGCGAGATCGAGTGTGGCGTGCTCGAGAGCGAGGCCGGCGGCGCTCCCGACGCGTCGGTGCTTGCCGAGATCCACGTCGGCGCCCACGAGTTCTACGACTTCGAGGCCAAGTATCTGGAGGGCTCGAGCTACGACCTGCCGGCCAAGCTCTCCGACGCGGTCACCGCCCAGGTCCAGGAGTACGCGCGCCGCACCTTCACCGCGCTGGACTGCGCCGGCCTGGCCCGCGTCGACTTCTTCGTGACCGCGGACGACGAGATCTACCTCAACGAGATCAACACGATGCCCGGCTTCACGCCGACGTCGATGTTCCCGCTGATGTGGGCGGCCACCGGCCTGGAGTACCCCAAGGTCGTCGACCGCCTGATCCGCACCGCCCTGCGCCGCGGCTCAGGCCTGCACTAGGCCCTACATCCCGTCGGCACCCCGGCGGTGCGGGACTTCACCGTCTCGACCACGGCGTCGGAGAACTCGTTCGCCCACTGCGCCGGGTTCTCGAAGCCGGGCGGGACGACCACCTGGACGGCCACCTCGCGGTCCATCGTGACGAACACCGCGCCCGACGGGGTCTGCTTGCCGTACCAGCAGACCCTGTTCATGATCAGCAGGTCGGCGTCCAGCGGCACGCAACCCGGCCCACCGGCGACGGTCGGGCACATCTTCGGCAGGGCGACCCCGCAGGCGACGGTCAGCGGCGGTTCGCCGTACGCCGCGTTCTGCTCCGGCCCTGCGCTCACCTTGCGGGCCGGAAGGCCGCGCACCGCCGTCGGCAGCTGGCTGGTCACCGCGAGGCAGACCTGCGCGTCGTGCGCGGAGAGCTCGGGCGCGGCCATCCGGACCGCCGTCGAGGGCACGACCGCGGGCGTGGTGGCGGCCGGCGCGGGCTCGGCGGCCGTCTGCGGCCGGGCGGTCAGGAAGAAGACCACCCCAACGAGTACGGCGACCGGCACGGCGATCAGCGTCGCCCACAGCGCGGCGCCGCGCCGGGCGCTGTCCGGCCGTGCGGACGGCTCCGGCTGCTCCGACCGGCGAGTCTTCACGTCGACCATGGTCAGAGGTTTACCACGGAGCAGGTGAGCGTCCGCGTGATGCCCGGCACGTACTGGACCTTGCTCACGATCAGCCGGCCCAGCTCGTCCACCGTGTGCGCCTCGGTCAGCACCACCACGTCGTAGGGGCCGGTGACCGCGTCCACCCGGACCACTCCGGCGATTTTGTGGATCGCGGCGGCCACGTCACGAGCCTTTCCGACCTCCGTCTGGATGAGGATGTATGCCTGGACCACGACTGACTCCTATCCGACGGCGGGGGATCAACCCGAACGTGAAACTACCGCACGGATCGGCTCGGCAGCGGCCAGCCACCACAGAGGGAGGATTTCTCACGTGAGCATCGCCGAGTCAGGCGAGTTCGGGCTGATCGGACGGATTGTCGCACGGCTGGGCGACGCCTCGTCGGCCCTGCTCGGGCCCGGCGACGACGCCGCCGTGGTGGCCGCGCCGGACGGGCGGGTGGTGGCGAGCACCGACGTGCTGGTCGAGGGCCGGCACTTCCGCCGCGACTGGTGCAGCGCCGCGGACGTGGGCCACCGTGCCGCCGGGGCCAACCTGGCCGACATCGCCGCGATGGGCGCCGCCCCGACCGCGTTGCTCGTGGCCCTCTCCGCCCCGACCGACCTCGAGGTGTCCTGGGCCGAGGACCTGGCCGGCGGGCTGGCCGAGGAGGCCGCGCTGGTCGGCGCGAGCGTGGTCGGTGGCGACGTCTCCGCCGGGCCGACGCTGACCATCGCGGTGACCGCGCTGGGCGATCTGCGCGGCCGGGCGCCGGTGGTGCGGACCGGGGCGCAGCCGGGCGATGTGCTCGCGCTGGCCGGGCGCACCGGCTGGGCGGCGGCCGGGTACGCGATCCTGTCCCGGGGCTTCCGCACGCCGAAGGTCTTCGTCGAGGCGTACCGGCGGCCGCTGGTGCCGTACGAGGCCGGTACGGCGGCGGCCGCGGCGGGCGCCACCGCGATGATCGACGTCTCGGACGGGCTGCTGCAGGACGTCGGGCACATCGCCGAGGACAGCGTGGTCGGGATCGACATCCGCAAAGACACCTTCGAGATCCACGCCCAGATGCGCGACGCGGCCGGGGCGCTCGGCGTGGACCCGTACCTGTGGATGCTGGCCGGAGGCGACGACCACGCGCTCGCCGCGACCTTCCCACCGGACACGGCGCTCCCGCCCGGCTTCACGGTGATCGGCAGTGTGCACGAGGGCACCGGTGTGACGGTCGACCGAATGGCCTGGCAGGGGGGCACCGGCTGGGACCACTTCCGATAGCTTTGCTTCTCGTGGTGGTCATCAGGGAGGTCCCGTTCGGTGGGCCCGAGGCGCAGAAGCTGGTCGCGGAGTTGATGGATGACCTGTCGGTCCGCTACGGCGGCACCGGCGACGACACCCCGGTCGCGCTGTCCGACTTCGATCCGCCGGACGGGCGATTCTTCGTGGCCGCGGAGGGCGAGGTGCTCCTCGGCTGCGTGGGGTGGCGGCAGCACGGCACGGACGCCGAGCTCAAACGCATGTTCACCACACCGGCGGCGCGCGGGCGGGGGGTGGCGCGGCTGCTGCTGGCGGCGGTCGAGTCGTCGGCCCGCGAGGCCGGGCTGAGCCGGGTGATCCTGGAGACCGGCGACCGGCAGCCCGAGGCGATCGGCCTCTACGTCTCGGCCGGATACGAGCGCATTCCCGACTTCGGCTACTACAAGGGCGAGGAGGGCGTGCTCTCGTTCGCCCGTTCGCTGTAGCCGGTTTGTCAGACGGGCTTAGTAAGGTTCGGGGCGTGCTGGAAACGCTGGACGACGCCGCTGTGCACCGCTGGTGCGGTGGCAGCCTGGCCGCGTTGCGGGCCCACCAGCACGAGATCGATGAGCTGAACGTCTATCCGGTGCCCGACGGCGACACCGGCACCAACCTCGTGCTCACCCTCACCTCGGCGGCTGAGGCGCTGTCCGCCGCCGGCTCGCCCGACGAGCAGCAGCCGGCGATGCGCCGGATGGCCCGGGGCGCGTTGCTCGGCGCGCGGGGCAACTCCGGCGTGATCATCTCGCAGATCCTGCGCGGCATGGCCGACACCTTCGCCACGACGGTCGCGGTGCGCGGCGGCGAGTTGGCGCGGGCGTTGCGGGTGGCGAGTGAGGCGGCGTATGCCGCGGTGGCCCGCCCGGTCGAGGGCACGGTGCTGTCCGTCGTCGCGGCGGCGGCCGAGGCGGCCGGCCGGGTCAGGTCCGACGACGTGGCCGCCGTGGCCCGGGCC
>NZ_JBFAZH010000059.1:0-14382 GCF_040681735.1 Actinoplanes sp. NPDC051633
GCCGGCTGACCGGCCCGGTGGGCGGACCCTGCGGCTGCACGCGCCCGATCGGGCCGGACGGATGGTCGTCGGCCCGGCCGGGAGTGACCCGGCCTGCGGGCGGCGGTGGCGGCGGAACCCGGCCGGTGCCGAGCGGCGACTGAGGCGGGGATGAAGGCGGCGGCGGGGGCGGCGAGGTGGGAGCCGGCAGCGGGATCTCCGGCGCGTTGCCGGACGCCGGCGGCGGTGAAACCTGCCGGGCCGGCGGGCCGTGGTCGATCTGCCGCCGGCCGCGACCCGGGCCGGGGTCGCCGGGAACGTCGCTGGTGTGCCGGCCGGACCCGGCCGGCTCGGGCGGCGGAGGCGGGGTGGTCTGCCAGGAGCCGGAGGTGGTGCGCCACGACCCGGAGTCGGCCGGCCGGGAGCCGTCGAAGCGGGCGCGCGCCGAGCCGGGGCTCACCGGCGACGCCGGCGATCCGCTGACCGGACGGGCCGCGGGCTTCTCGTCGGGACCGGGCGCCACGCGCCCGGATTTGCTGCTGCGTCCCTCGCCGGGCTGACCGGGGCCGATCGCGCCGCGTTCCTCTTTGGCCGTCCAGAGGTCGTCGAGCCAGCCGGTCTCCTCCTGCGACACCTGCTCGGGCTCGACGGGCTCCGGCCTGCCCCGCCCGAACAGCCGGCCACGCCGGCCGGCCGGGTCGTTCTGCAGATCGGCGTCGTCGTCGGGCCGTTCGGCACCGCGCGATCTCACGGCTGTTCCTCTCCGGCGGCTGCACCGCTGTCGTCTCGGCCATCATCGATTTTGTCGCCAGCCGCCGAGCCTACGATCGAATCGCCCGCGCCGCTCTCATCCGAAAAGCCCACAGACCCCCCAGCACGACCCGTCGCCGCATCGCTGGGGACCTCGTCGCGGGCGGCGCCGCCGATCGGCCCGGTCGCCGCCACCGGGGCGGGCAGGCCGCGGACGATGCGCCGTAGCCTCGGCAGACGTTCCGCCACGGGCCGCTCGGCGCCGTGCTCGGACGGCCGATAGTAATCCGCCCCGACCAGACCATCCGGGACATATTGCTGCTTAACCACGCCACGCGGGTCATCGTGCGGATATCGGTAGCCCTTGCCGTGACCAAGACCACGCGACCCCGGGTAATGCGCATCACGCAGATGGGCCGGGACCGCACCGCCACGCCCGGTGCGTACGTCCTCCATGGCGGCACCCAGCGCCGTGGTGACGCTGTTCGATTTCGGCGCCGTGGCCAGATGCACCACGGCCTGCGCCAGGTTCAGCTGCGCCTCGGGTAGGCCCACGCTCTGCACCGCCTGGGCCGCGGCGGTCGCCACCAGCAGCGCCTGCGGGTCGGCCATCCCGACGTCCTCGCTGGCGAAGATCACGATGCGCCGGGCGATGAACCGCGGGTCCTCCCCCGCCACCAGCATCCGGGCCAGCCAATGCAGCGCCGCGTCCGGATCGGAGCCTCGCATGCTCTTGATGAACGCGCTGGTCACGTCGTAGTGCGCGTCGCCGTCGCGGTCGTAGCGGACGGCCGCCACGTCCACCGCCTTCTCCGCGGTGGCCAGGTCGATCTCCTTGACCTCCTGGGCCTGGGCGGACGACGCCGCGGCCTCCAGCGCGGTCAACGCCTTGCGCACGTCACCGCCGGCCAGGCGTACCAGATGCTCCTCGGCCTCGTCGGTCAGCGTGACCGCGCCGCCCAGGCCGCGCTCGTCGGCGACCGCGCGGCGCACCAGCGACCGGACCGCGTCGTCGTCGAGCGCGTGCAGCGTGAGCAGCACGCAGCGGGAGAGCAGCGGAGAGATGACCGAGAAGTACGGGTTCTCCGTGGTGGCGGCGAGCAGCGTGACGGTGCGGTCCTCCACCGCGGCGAGCAGCGAGTCCTGTTGCGTCTTGCTGAAGCGGTGCACCTCGTCGATGAACAGCACGGTCGGCGGGCCACCCTGACGGCGCTGGCGGCGCGCGGTGTCGATCACGGCGCGCACGTCCTTGACGCCGGCCGAGAGCGCGGACATCGCCACGAACTTACGGTCGGTAGCGGCCGCCACCAGATGGGCGATCGTGGTCTTGCCGGTGCCGGGCGGTCCCCACAGGATCACCGACATCGGCGACGCGCCGGTGACCAACTGGCGCAGCGGCGCGCCGGGCGCCAGCAGGTGCTGCTGTCCGACCAGCTCATCGAGGGTCGCCGGGCGCATCCGCACAGGCAGCGGCGCATCCGCGGGCGGCGGTGTGAAGCCGGTCGGCCCGCCGGTTGCCGGCGCCTGGAGGGAGAACAGCCCGTCGGGTTCCATCGGGTACAGACAGTACCGGCCCGCCCCCGAGTGCCCGAAATGAGCACTTGGGAGCGAGCCGCACCGATTTATCGTCAGCCGCGACCAGGGCGGCGGCCGTAGAAGCGGCGGCCGCTGCTGCCGCCCGAGCCGGTCCCGCGGGGACCACTGCCGATGCCGGCCAGGTAGAGCGACAGCAGCAGCAGACCCAGCGACGCGAACGTGGGGAAGTTGAACAGATCAGTGGTCTTGACGTCGAGCAGGTCGAGCAAAAGGTAGATGCCGAACACGACTGCTGCGGCAATGGCGAGCATGGTTTCCTCCGGGGGTGAGAGCTTGGCCCGCCTGATACCCCGTTACGCCACCTGCTGAAACTCCACCGTGGACGAGGTTCGCGAGTTGCGCCCGACCAGGTAGAGCGGCGCCGCCACCGCGAGCACGACGGCGCCGGTGAGGATTGCCGCCGGGGTGCCCGCGCTCGCCGCGATCGCCGTCAGCAACACCGCACCGATCGCGAAGCCGGGCTGGCCGACCATCGAGTTCAGCGAGAGCAGACTGGCCCGCCACGGCCCGTCGACCTGCCGGTGCAGCAGCCCCACGTGCACCGGGTTGGATGCGCCGTGCACCGTGTAGCAGCACAGATACGCCACGATGATGCCGGCCGGACCGGCGATCAGCGCCATGCCGGCGATCGCGGCGCCCTGCAGGATGCGCATCGTGAAGCCGGCCCACCGCGGGCCGATGAGCCGGACCAGCAGCGGGACCAGCGCCGCCCCGGCCGCCGACGCCGCCCACGCCGCCGCGCCGACCGGGCCCATCAGCGCGGCCGCCTTGTCGGCGCCGCCGAGCACCTCGGACAGCCGGACCGGTGTCAGCTGCTCGAAGGTGACCATGCCGAAGCCCCAGAACAGCTCGACCGCGATCAGCGCGGCGATCACGCGGTTGCGCCGGACCAGCTTCAGCGCGCCGCCGATCGCCCGCGGGACGTCGCCCATCCAGGAGACGCCCCGCTTGGCGGGCCGCTCCTCCTTCATCAGCACCGCGATCGCCACCAGGCCGGCCACGACGAGAACGAAGGACACGATCACGGGTACGGTCAGCGCGGAGATCCGCCACGACCCCAGGGTCCACGGGCCCAGAGCCACGAGACCGCCACCGGCGAGCGCGGCGCCGGAGATCGACAGGCCCAGCACCACGCCGCTGCGGCTCAGGCCGGTCTCGATGTCGGCCTTCGGGTCGGCGGCCAGCGCGGAGTCCACGTACCAGGCCTCGAGTGGGCCGCTGTCCAGGGCGCGGTAGAAGCCCTGCAGCAGGTAGACCAGCACGAACAGCGGCATCGAGTCGGCCACCACGAGCAGCCCGGCGGACACCAGGTTGATGCCGGTCGCGATCATCAGCACCGGCCGCCGGCCGATGGAGTCGGCCAGTCCGCCGGTGGGCAGCTCGAGCACCAGCACGACGATGCCCTGCACGGCGGCCGCCGCGCCGACCTGCGCGATGGTCAGGCCGCGCTCGAGGGGCAGCAGCACCAGCACCGGGATCAGCAGCCCGACCGGGAACCAGCGCAGCCCCAGCAGGAAGAGGAATCGGCTCTGCGGGCTCACGGTGTGTCCTCCTGTGCCAGCGGGATCGGGTAGAGGTAGAGCAGCACCGGACGGGCGTCCGCGGCGGGTTGGCGGTGACGCCAGCGCTCGATCAGCTCGTCGAGCTCCTTGGTCATCTGGGTCAGCTCCGACGCGGTCAGCCGCATGATGTAGTCGCTGAACTGCGCCGCGGCCCGCCACTCGGGCGACTCGTCGGCCACGCCCCGGTTCCAGTCCTCGATGCGTTCCGCGATGTGCCGCGCGTACGCGCTGGTCAGCCAGCCCGCCGCGGCGGTCGCATTGGGGTCGTCCGCGAAGCGGTCGCGCTCCCACGTCGTGACGTCATGCGCGGCGCGCCACACCCGCTCGCGCCCCCGCCCGGCGCCGGTGTCGTCCTCGACCAGCCCGACCTCGGCGAGCTGCCGCAGGTGGTAGCTGGTCGCGCCGGTGTTGGTGCCGAACCGCTCGGCCAGCTTGGTGGCCGTGGCCGGGCCGTTGAGCCGCAGCTCGCCGACGAGCCGCGAACGCAGCGGGTGAGCCAGGGTGCGAATCTGCCGCGCATCCAGGTCGACGTGTTTCAAGGGTTCGTCCACGTCTACACAATACTTGTGCAAAGAGATTGTGCAACACTTTTGTGCATGCTTGACATCAACCTCCGTTGAAGTTGCACCGTGCTGTGATGACCACTCTTGACGAAGCTCTCGAACGGCTCCGCGACACCGGCCCCGAGCGCGCCGGCTGGCTTTCCAACCACGCGCCGATGGCGGCCGAGGCGATGGTGCGGCATGGTCACGCCGACGCGGTGCACCGGTGGATCGACACGTACTCGCTCGAGGAACGGCCACGCGGCATCTCCCCGATCGAGCCGGATCAGTGGCGCGATCCGCTGGGCGACCCGGTCCGGACCGGCGACTGGATCGCGTATTTCGAGCGGGCGGTGCGCGAGGCGCCGTGGCGCGACGTGCTGACCGTCTGGTGGCCGCGCCTGCTGCCCGGGATCGCCGCGGGGGCGACGCACGGCGTGATCCGGGTCGGGCATGCGGTGCGGGCACTGCTCTCCGCCCCGTTATCCGCCCCGTTATCCGCCCCGTCGGAGCCGCGCGTCATGGAGCTGGCGCACGGGCTGGCGTACTGGGCGGCGCGGTGGCAGCCGCTCGCCCCGGCCGGAGCGGGCCCGTACCGTGCGTCGGATCCGCGCGCGGCGCTGGACGCGGTGCCGCGGGTGCCGGATCAGCGCTTCGGCATCCGGCACCGGCTCGCGCAGCTGGCGACAGTTCCGTCGTGGCAGTCCGGCGGCGTGCCGGGCGACGGCTCCCATGAAGAACGGCTACGCGGGATCGTCTCGGCCGCGGTCCTGAGGCATCACAGCCACGGGTACGGGAATCCGGTGATGCTCGTGCACGCCGCCACGGCTCCGGCCGCGGTGCTTCGTACCCTGCCCGCCCTGCCGCCGTCGCTGCACGGGCCCTCGGTGGCCGCGGCGTGGGCCGCGACGGCGGCGGTGACGGCCGCCTACTCCCCCGCCACCCCGCGCCCGGCGGACGCGGCCGGTTCCGCCGACCCGGAAGCGGTGATGGACCTCGCGGTCAAGTCCGGCGACGCGCATGCCATCAAGTTCGCGGACACGGCGATCGAGGCGTTCGGCTTCGCCGGGGACGCGCGGCTGCTCGCCGCGGCGGACAACGCGACCCGGATGATCGACTAGCGGGCGGCGGCAACCCGGCTTACGTTCTATCGAACCACCTCGATGTGCTCGGGAGTTCGGATGAGAGCGAAGATCGCCGCCACTCTTTTGGCCGCCGTTACCGCCACCACGCTGATCGCCGCCCCCGCGACGGCGAGCGCGCCGGCACCCCCGGCTCCCGCGGCGCCGAGCGGAGTCGCGGCGCCGAGCGGACTCGTTCCGGCGCAGCCGAGCCCGGAAGAGGTGGGTGCGGCACTGCGGCGGATCGCCCGGGACAGCCATGGCAGGGTCCGGCTCGGCGTCATCGGGCGCACCAACGACGACCGGCCGGTGCGGCTGGCGTCGGTGGGCAACGGGCCGGTCCGCCTGCTCTACGTGACCCAGCAGCACGGTGACGAGCCGCTCGGCACGCCCGCCGCGATCCGGGCACTGTGGACGCTCGGGGTGCCGCGTACCCCTTGGCACCGCTGGCTGCTCGGCCGCATCACCCTCGACATCGTCGTCCAGGCCAACCCCGACGGCGCGGTGCTCGACCAGCGCTGGAACAACGACCCGACGGCTTCCGGCCCGTACACCAACCCCGGCGTCGGCTACGACATCAACCGCTTCCACAACCCGCTGACCCCGATCGAGGACAACCCGGTGCCGGAGGCCCGGGCGATCCTCCGCCACTGGCAGGCCACCCGCCCGGCGATCGTCGTCGACTACCACATGCAGGGCCGGTACGTGCAGCCCGACGGCCGCGAGACCACGGCGTCGATGCTGTGGCCGACCTCCCCGCTGGCGGGCGCCGACGCGGTGGCGAGGTCCCGCCGCGTGGCGGTGCTCAACTACGACGCCATGACGTACCTGGCCGGCGCCAACGTCTCGCGGTACCCGGGCGAGCTCTACGAGGGCATCGCCCGCAACGCCTACGGCATCCTGGGCAGCGCGTCCGTGCTGATCGAGCTGTCGAACCTGCCGGCCGACCGCACCGAGTTCCAGATCCGCACGGCGTACACGTCGATGCTCGCGACGGCGCGGACCGCCGCCGACGGCTCCTGGAAGCGCATCGATCCGGCCCGGGCCGACGCCATCCCGCCGCGGGGCCCGGCGCTGCCGCCCGACCCGGCGGCGCAGCCCGAAATGCACCCGGCGGGCGTTGGCTGACCGGTTCCGCACCGTTGCGCCCGGCCCGTCGCCGGTGCGTCGCGTGCGTCGTCCGACCGTCCTTCAGTTCTCCGCAAATTCGGCGTATTCGCAGGTCAGCGCCGTGAACGCGGGGCTAGCGTACAAGGAATGCTGCGCTGGCCCGTCGACCCGGTGCGCGCAGCGCCGGCCCGGTCCCTTCCGGAAGCGGCGGGTACGCCGGTCGCGTACGAGATGAAGTGGGACGGCTTCCGCGCGCTCGTCTGGCGTACCCCCGAAGGTGTGCGCATCCAGTCCCGTCAGGGCACCGACCTGACCCGCTACTTCCCCGACCTGGCCGCCCCGCTGACCGCCGCCCTCCCGCCGAGGGCGGTGGTGGACGGGGAGCTGCTGGTCTGGGACGCCGAGCGCGGCCGGTGCAGCTTCACGCTGCTGCAGCGCCGGCTGACCGCCGGGCGCCGGCTGAGCGAGGTCGTCCGGCGGTTTCCCGCGCACCTGGTGGCGTTCGACCTGCTGCGCGACGGGCGCGGCGTCGAGCTGCTCGACCAGCCGCTGACCGGGCGACGGGCCAAGCTCGAGCGGCTGCTGCGCGGCGTACCCCCGCAGATCGCCCTGTGCCCACAGACCGGCGACCGGGCCGTCGCCCTCGGCTGGCTCACCGACCTCGGCGTCGCCGGCGTCGAGGGCGTCGTGGTCAAGCCGGCGACCGGCCGATACCGCCCCGGAACCACGGCCTGGACGAAGGTCCGGGCACGCGACACCACCGAGTACGTGATCGGCGGTGTGACCGGCACGCTGGACCGGCCGGAGTCGCTGCTGCTGGGCCGGCTCGACCACGGCGGCGTCCTGCGCTACACCGGGCAGACCCATCCGCTGCGGCCCGAGCACCGCCGCGACCTGACCGCCGCCCTCCGCGGGCTTCCGTTCCGCGGACCGGGCGCCGGACATCCGTGGCCGTGCCCGCTGCCGCCGGCCTGGGCGGGCGAGTTCTCCGACCGGCGACCGCTGTCCTTCATCCCGGTCGAGCCGACCCTGGTCGCCGAGGTGGAGGTCGACACGGCCCTGGACGGCGCCTTCGGCCGGGCGCGGCACCGCAGCCGCCTGGTGCGCATCCGGCTCGATCTGCACCCCCGCGACACGACGCCGGCGGTGCTCGAGGCGGCCGGCGGAGTCTTGTCGGGGTGAGCGGTCCCGCGGTCAGTCGGCCAGGCGGAACAGCAGGACCGTCTCCCATTTGTGCATGTCCGGCTCCTCGGCCGGGTTGGTCATCATCTGCTCCAGCCGGCAGCCCCAGACCTCGCCCTCCGGCGTCTGCGTGACGTCCCAGCGCAGACCCTCGCGCTGGGCCCAGTCGAGGAGTTTCGCGGTGACCGCCATGAGCTCGCCGGGGTGTCCGATGTGGGTGATCGTCGCGTAGCGCCCGGCCGGCAGCGTGTCGGTGAACGTCGGCTCGTCGACCTGCGGCGGCGCGGCGACCGGGATGCCGGCCTCGACGACCAGCTCGGCGGCCATGTCGATGGTGCGGTAGCGGAAGAACGGCGCGCCGGTGATCTGGGCGCCGCGCTCCCCCAGCCACCCGAACATGGTGGGCAGATGGTCCGCGACCCGCGCGAACTCGGTCATGGCGATCGACTCGCGGCGCCCGACATAGGGCTGCTCGTCGCGGTGCACAATCGTCGGCTGCACCGAGCCAGTCTCACACAACCTCGGCGGCCCGGCGCAGCTCCGTCGACAACATCGCGGCGGCTCGGGTGCTGTCCAGCACCACGTTCGCCGGGCGCGGGCCGATGCCGCTCTCGGCGATCGTGCGGGTCGGGACGCTCGCCGGGTCCAGGCCGTGGCTCGCGGCGACCAGCGCGCCCAGTTCCGCGCGGCTCATCCGCTGCGGGCCGGCCACGTTGATCGGGCCCGCCCAGTCCGAGCCCGCCAGCTCCAGCACCGCCGCGGCCAGGTCGGTCACGCCGATCGGGCAGCGGAACTCGTCGGTGTGCAGCGCGCCGGGCCTGCGTCCCGTGGCCAGGTCGAGGCAGAGCCTGACCTGGTGGCTGCGCTCGTCGCCGACGATCAGCGACGTGCGCACGACGGCCGCGCCCGGGTTGACGGCCCGGACGGCCGTCTCAGCGGCGGCCTTCGCCGCGCCGTACGGGTAGATCGGGGTGGGCGGTTCGGCGTCGCCGTAGGGTTCGGGCCGGCCGGCGTGCAGCGCGTCGGACGAGACGTGTACGAGGCGCAGCCCGCGGGCCGCCACCGCGACGTTGGCCGCCCCGTCGGCGGTGACCGCCCAGTCGGACACCCGGTACGCGGCGTTGACCACCACGTCCGGCCGCAAGGCGTCCACATAGGAGCGCACGGCGGCCGCGGAGGTGATGTCCAGGTCGGCCGACGACGTGCCGGTGACCTCCCAGCCGCCCGCCACGGCGAGCCGGGCCACCTCGCCCCCGAGGTAGCCCGACGCGCCGACGACCAGCAGGCTTGTCAGTTTGCCCGGGTCCTCAGTTGCCCTGCTCCACCGGGACCGCGACGCCGTCCGTGCCGGGTGTACCGGCGGCCGGCTTCGGCTTGGCGTCGATGCCGGCCTCGAGACGCTGCTGCGCGGTGATCGGGGTCGGCGCGGTGGTCAGCGGGTCGTAGCCGCCGCGGGTCTTCGGGAACGCGATGACCTCACGGATCGACTCGTTGCCGGAGAGCAGCATGCAGGTGCGGTCCCAGCCGATCGCGATGCCGGCGTGCGGCGGCGGGCCGTACTTGAACGCCTCCAGCAGGAAGCCGAACTTGTCCTGCGCCTCCTCCGGCGAGATGCCGAGCAGGGCGAAGACGCGGCTCTGCACGTCGGCGCGGTGGATACGGACGCTGCCGCCGCCGATCTCGTTGCCGTTGCAGACGATGTCGTACGCGTACGCGAGTGCCTTGTCCGGCGCCTCCTCGAAGCGGTCCATCCACTCGGCGTTCGGCGACGTGAACGGGTGGTGCACGGCGGTCCAGCCGCCCTCGTCGCGCCCATCAGAAGAAACTCGTTCGAACATCGGCGCGTCCACCACCCAGCAGAACGCCCACGCCGACTCGTCGATCAGGCCGGACCGCTTGGCGATCTCGATGCGGGCCGCGCCCAGCAGCTCCTGCGCCTCGCGCCGCTCGGTGGCGGCGGCGAAGAAGATCGCGTCACCCGGCTTCGCACCGACCGCGTCGCCCAGCCCGGACAGGTGCTCCGCGGACAGGTTCTTGGCGACCGGGCCGCGCGCCTCGCCGGTTTCCGAGTCCAGGACGACGTAGGCCAGACCTCGCGCGCCCCGCGCCTTGGCCCAGTCCTGCCAGCCGTCCAGCTCCTTGCGGGTCTGCGCCGCACCGCCCGGCATGACCACCGCGCCGACGTAGCCGCCGGCCTCGATGGCACCGGAGAAGACACGGAACGTCGTGCCCTCGAAGTAGGACGTCAGCTCGGTGAGCTCCACGCCGTACCGCAGGTCGGGCTTGTCGGAGCCGTAGCGGTCCATCGCGTCGGTCCAGGTGATCCGCGGGATCGGCGTGGGCACCGTGTAGCCGGCCAGCTCGCCCCACAGCTTGGACACGAGCTCCTCGCCCAGCTCGATGATGTCGTCCTGGGTCACGAAGGACATCTCGATGTCGAGCTGGGTGAACTCCGGCTGCCGGTCGGCGCGGAAGTCCTCGTCGCGGTAGCAGCGGGCGATCTGGTAATAACGCTCCAGGCCGGCCACCATCAGCAGCTGCTTGAACAGCTGCGGGGACTGCGGCAGCGCGTACCAGGTGCCGGGCTGCAGACGGACCGGCACCAGGAAGTCGCGGGCGCCCTCGGGCGTCGACCGGGTCAGCGTCGGCGTCTCGATCTCGTTGAAGTCGCGCGCGTGCAGCACCTCGCGGGCGATCTGGTTGGCCCGGGAGCGCAGCTTCAGCGCCTTCGCCGGACCCGACCGCCGCAGGTCGAGGTAGCGGTACTTGAGGCGGAGGTCGTCGGACGCGGTGATCGTGTCGTCGATCGGCAGCGGCAGCGGCGCGGCCTCGGACAGCACGGTCAGCTCGGCCGCCGTGACCTCGATCGCCCCGGTCGGCAGCTCCGGGTTCTCGTTGCCCGCAGGCCTGGCGGTGACCTCGCCGGTGACCAGCACGCAGAACTCGTTGCGCAACGCGTGCGCGTCCTCCTCGCGGAACACCACCTGGACCACCCCGGAGGCGTCGCGCAGGTCCACGAAGATGACCCCACCGTGGTCGCGCCGGCGGGCCACCCAGCCGGCCAGCGTCACCGTGGTGCCGGCGTCGCTCGCGCGCAGACTGCCGGCGTCATGGGTACGGATCACGGGAACATCTCCTCATCAGGTGTGCACTTTGCCGCACCCGACATTCTGTCAGGCGGCCATCAGGGCACCGTCCAGGAGGTGGCGCGCAGCTCCGCCGTGCCGTCCGCCGCGACGTCGGTGACCTCGACCAGCACCATCCGCGGGCGCTCCCCGCCTTGATCATCGGTCGGCGCACCGGACGCGGCGGTCAGCACGCACAGCACGGCGCCCTTGACGGCCGGCACGTCGGCGCCGGAGCCGAGCGGGCTGGTCCGGATCGCGCGATCGCAGCCGGCCGCGTCGGTGCCGGAGCTGTCCACCTGGTTGCCGCCCTGCGCTCCCGGGCCCAGGCTGAGCGTCGGTTTGATCTTGCCGCCGCACCGGCTGTCGTAGCGCAGGTCGCTGCGGCCGGGCTCGGCGTTGGCGCGAGGTTCGTCCAGGTCGACGTACATCGCCGCGGCGCAGCCGACCTGCATGCGGAGCGGCTCCTGGGCGTAGGTGGCCTGGTACCCGCCCTCTTGACCGCCGGCGGGCGCGACGTCGGGGGCGGGCGCGGAGGCGGTGGCCTGCGGTTGTTCGTTGCCCGGCGGCTGGTGCTCGGCCCGCCAGGACATGGTGGCGGCGGCGCCGGAGGCGACCAGCGCGAGGGTGGAGAACGCGACGGCCGCGACCACGGCGCCGCGGCCCTGTGTCCTGGCCACATCGTTTCCCTCACCGGCTCGCGGTTCGGCCAGGCGCTCGGTCGGCCCGTCGTAGGCGGGCAGCGTCCAGCTCGGGTCGTGATGGTTGTCGGCCGGGGCGTCAGGGGCGTTGGGGGCGGTCGAAGCGCGGAAGAGGGACATGGCGACTCCGGAATGCAGAGGGGTGCGGCGCTCACGCTGGGCGCAAAAAGCCGAAAGCGGCTGGAAAAGGACCATACGATCGCGTCGATCTCCTGCCCATCCCCCGGCGAGGCGACTCACGCGCATGGATGACCGTGCGCGTCCCGGAACCACCCGTCGGTCAGGAGGGGAACGGCCGGCGAGCCGCTTTCGGCGGCGATGTCGACATCCGCGGCGAAGCCGGCGCCGATGAGCTCGGCCCCGGAGGCACACTCCCGCAGGGCGGTGGTCACCCTGTCGGAGATGCCGAGGTACGCGCACACTGCCGTACCCGCCTCAGAGGAGTACCCGCCCCTCGCCGCGGCCGCCCAGCCTCCCTCCACCGCACACCCCTCAACCGCCGCGCCCGGCCCGTCCCCCGCCGCCTCGCGCGGCTCGTCGCCTGTCACGAGTGCGTGGATGAAGGCGCCCGCGCCCCAGAGATCCTCGACCGCCGGCCGCAGCGAGCCGTCGCCCCAGCGCTCGCCCGCCGCGACCACCGCCACCGGCCCCGGCCGCGCGACCAGCCATCGCCGCGCCCACGACGCCGCGGCGCCGGCGTTGCGCAGCGACACGCCCACTACGGCCGCGCCGCTGCCGGCCAGCGCGGCGGCGACGGTGGCGCCGTTCGGCGACGGCAACACCAGACGCCGGACGCCCTCGGCGCGCCGCACGGTCACCGGCGACAGGCTGATCTCATCCGGGCCGGCCTGTGACCGGCCCACCGCGAGCACCGCGTCGTGCCGGCGGGCGGTGGCCGCCGCCGAGGCGTCCCGCCACCGGTAGGGCATGACGGCCATGCCGCGCTCGACCGCGACGCTGAGCGTCGTGGTGAACGACAGCACGTCGACGACCGCGACCACCGACGCGCCGGCCGCCACGGCCGCGGCGCCGACCGGCCCCCACTCGAACCGGACGGCGAATGGCTCCTGCCCGCCCGTCACCACTGCGGGATCAGCTCGCCCGGCGCCAGCGCGTTCAGGGCGCTCACCAGGCGTTTCTCCTCCCAGTTGAAGTGCGACTCGAGCAGGGCGGCCAGCCCGTCCAGCTCGGCGCGGGCGCCGTCGGCGTCCAGGTCCGCGGCCAGCTCACCGGCCCGCCGGAGCATGCCGCCGACCATCATGTGGTCGCGGGCCAGGCCCTCCAGGACGTCGCGCAGCTCGGGATGGCGAGCGGCCAGCAGCGGGAAGACGGTCGTGTCCTCCTCGGTGTGGTGGCGGGTCACGGCCGTGCAGAAGGCGAGGCAGTGCGTCGCGAGATCGGGGGCCGCGTGGCCGCCGTCGCGGAGATCGTCCAGCGCGTCGAGGAAGCGCTGGTGCGTGTCGATGAGTTGGTGGCCCAGGGCGGTCAGTCGTCCGAAGTCGTCGGTCATTTGGCTCGACTCCATCAAAGGAGTCGCTGCCCGGTCAACCTGGTTCGTTGTGCGACGCTGTCCTGATGCAGACGGCGGAATGGGAGCAGCGGATGGCCGAGGCGTGGGCCTCGCTGGACGGGCGGGACGAGGCCGAGTTCCTCGCGCTGATCGAGAAGCTGGTCGAGGAGCTGCCGCCGGACGATCCGGACGGCCTCTTCGAACGCGCCGCCGCCCTGGACTCGACCGGCCATTCCGACCTGGCCGTCCCGCTGTACGAGGCTGCACTGGCCACCGGCGCCACCGGCGAGCGCCGCCGCCGCGCGGTGATCCAGATGGCCAGTTCCCTGCGCAACCTCGACCGCTCGCAGGAGAGCGTGGCGCTGCTGACGGCCGAGCTGAAGCAGCCGTCGGACCACTTGGAGGACGCGGCCAAGGCGGTGCTGGCCCTGGCGCTCGCCGACGTGGGCCGTGAGCGCGAGGCGGTGTCGATCGCGGTCGGCGCGCTCGCCGCGCACCTGCCGCGCTACCAGCGCTCGATGGCCAACTACGCCCGCGCCCTGGTCGAACCCGACCCGGCCGCCAACCCGGAAACCGACGTCCACGACTGACAACGCAACCCGGCCGCCCGGCCCCGCCCCCGGCCGGGCGCGCGACCGAGCCGCGAGCGCCGTGTGCAGGGCGTCCGAGCGGCTCACGGCTGGTCGGCGATCATCCGGATCAGCTCGGCGTCGCGGTCGGCCCGGGAACGCGGCCGGCCCGGAGCGTCCGGGCGGGCGTCCCACGGGCGCGGCCCCTCCGGTGGGCGGTAGTTGACGCCGAGCGCGGCCAGGCGTGGCAGGTGGGCGGCGAGCCGCTCGTCGAAGTCGTCGCCGCGGTGCCACACCACCTCGGCGAAGGCGCACAGCCGCGGGAACGCCATGTAGTCGATGCGGCGGGCCGACTCCATGTGCTCGGTCCAGATGTTGGCCTGCGCGCCGACGACGCGGGCCTGCTCGTCAGCGGTCAGGCCGGGCGGGACGGGGTCGAACGCGTACACGTCGCCGATCGTGAGCACCGTGCCGGTCGGGGTCGGCTCGCCCGGGTCGGCGGACTGGCGGTAGTCCAGGTAGACCGAGGTGTCGGGGCAGGCAACGACGTCGTGGCCGGCGCGGGCCGCCCGGTCCGTATTGCCGGGACCGCCCCATGGGGCCACGATCGCGTCCCGCGGCGCGCCACCCTACAA